>JBDLVJ010000091.1:0-3498 GCA_039804875.1 Pseudomonadota bacterium
GGCCAGCGTGGGCGAGGTGAAGCCCGGACGCTGGGCGATCAGCAGACCCAGGGAGTCTGAAATCCCGGCCGCATAGGCACCGATGGCCAGGGAATCAGGCGAGGCACTGTTGACGGCAATCAGCGCCTTGTCAAAGCCGCCGTATTCCTGGGCGCGAATCGAGGCCTTGATGAAGGCGTTGTCCACCAGCGGGCCACGCTGGGCCAGCGACTCGCTTTGCTCGCTGGGACCGATAAAGCCAATGAATTCGAGACTCATGATTGCATCTCCTGCTTGAAGTGGGAATTTATGCCTGGGAGGCCAGGTAACGGTTGAAGGTCGGGTCCCACAGGGGCGCGACCTTGACCGGAGCGTCGAGCACCCCGATGCTGGCGAACACGTCGGCGACCTTCTGGTGGCTGGTGATGTCGGCCGCGACGATGGGCTGGATGCGGTCGTCCTGGCTGCGCTGCTGGAATATCGCCAGCAGGGCGTCGAGCGGGACCCGGGTTTCCGCGCTCTGGGCCTTGGCCCATTCCACCGCGTGCGTCACCGACCAGGCCGTGGCTTTTTGCACCCGCTGCAGCAGGTCGCCCAGTGCGGCGCGCCGCGCGGCGTCAGTCCAGGAATCCGCGTTGCCGTAGACGAGGAAGTTGCCCGACAGGTAGCCCTTGGAGGTCTTGATCGCGCGCGCGCCATATTGGGTGCGGGCGAGCTGGCCGTTGTAGCCGTAGATGGCCCAGGCATCGAGGTCGCCACGCGCGAAGGCCGACAGGCCATCCGAGGGGCTCAGGCTGATCAGCTGCACATCTTGCAACGACAGTCCCACCTCGGCCAGCATCCGGTGCAGGTAGTAGTGGGTGGTCGTGGCGCGCACATAGCCCACGCGCTTGCCCTTGAGATCGGCCATGCTCCTGATGGCCGAGTTCTGCTGTGCAAAGACCGCCTGGTTGTTGAGGTCGCCCTTGCTGACCGCGATCACGCGCACGCGGCCCGGCGTGCGGGCGGCGAACACGGCCGGAATCTCACTGCCCGACCCCAGGTCCAGCGCGCCGGCATTGATGGCCTCGATATGCTGCACCCCGGAGTTGAATTCCTTCCACTCGATCCGGTAGGGGGTGTTGTCCAGGCCGGCGGCTTTCAGCAGCGTGATCCAGCCCCCCTTGTAAGAGGCGACGCGCAGGCTGACCCTGGACAGATCGGCAGCTGGTGCGCCCTGGGCCCAGGATGCGGAAACGGGCGCCAAGGCCAGGCCCGCCGCGCCCCAGACCAGCAGCTGCCGGCGGTCGATGCCCGGGCGGGAGGCGGATGTTTTCTTGTTCATGCTGAATTCCTCGTGATCATGGAGTCAATGCCGGTTGAATGAAATCAAATCTCAACAGTGACTTTACGGATGATCGATGGAGCGGGAAACGAAGCAATTCAGCTATGAATATGACGAAACAACAGGCGGCGGATTCGAACCGGATCAGACGCTGTACTGGACGGATTCGAACGCGACCGGCGCGAAACCCGGCTTGACCGGCAGGCGCAAGCCCTCGTGCAGCAGGACATGGACGGCGTCATCGAGCCGGTCCTGGATCTCGTCGCCGATCCGGTAGCTGCCGTCCTCGTCCTTCGGGATCTGGCTGTCCGAGGCATAGACCCCGGGCAGGATATGCTTGGCGCCAAGCGACTGCAGCACCGGGCGCAGCGCGTAGTCGAGCGCGAGCATGTGATGCGGGCTGCCGCCGGTGGCCAGCGGCAGCACCACCTTGCCCTTGAGCGCGGTCTGCGGCAGCAGGTCGAGAAAGACCTTCAGCACGCCGCTGTAGGCGGCCTTGTAGACCGGGGTCGCGACCACCAGCGCCGAGGCCGACTCGACCTGGGCGATGGCGCGCTTGAGGCTCGCGTGATTCCAGTCCGCCAGCAGCAGCGCCTGCGGCGACAGGTCGCGGATCGGCAGCCGGTCCAGATGCAGGCGGCGCGGTCCGGCCTGCTCGTGCAGGCGCTGCTGTACGGCATCGAGCAAGGCGGCCGAGCGCGAATGTTCCGACGGGCTGCCGGCGATCAATAACACGGACATGATGAGTTCCTCGGGTAAAAGCGGGTGTGGTTCCGGGCGGCGCGAGCCGGCTCAGATCGCCCAGCGCAGGGCGTGCGCCGGCAGCCAGGACGGCTCGGGCGCGGGCGTGTCGATCTCGGGCAGTTGCAGCACGCGGTCCAGGATGCGTTTCTCGGTCGCGGCAAAGGCGGCATCGCCGCGCGAACGCGGCCGCGCCAGGTCGATGCGCTCGTCGAGCGCGATCTCGCCGTTCTCGATCAGGATCACGCGGTCGGCCAGCGCCACCGCCTCCTGCACGTCATGCGTGACCAGCAGCGCGGTGAAGCCGTTGCGCCGCCACAGGCCCTCGATCAGCGCGTGCATCTCGATCCGGGTCAGCGCGTCGAGCGCGCCCAGCGGCTCGTCGAGCAGCAGCAGGCGCGGCTGGTGCACCAGGGCGCGCGCCAGCGCCACGCGCTGACGCTGGCCGCCCGAGAGCCTGGCCGGCCAGTCCTGCAGGCGCTCTTCCAGACCGACCTGTGCCAGCACGCGCTCGGCGTCGGCGCGCCGCTCGGGCGGCAGGCCCAGCGCCACGTTGTCGAGCACCCGCTTCCAGGGCAGCAGGCGCGCCTCCTGGAACATGATGCGGGTGTCCTCGCGCCGCTGCCTGGCGCGCGCGCCATCGATCAGCAGCTCGCCGCTGCTGGCCTGGTCGAGGCCGGCGACCAGGCGCAGCAGCGTGCTCTTGCCGCAGCCGCTGCGCCCGACGATGGCGATGAATTCGCCGGCTGCCACCTGCAGGTTGTTGTGGCGCAGCACCTCGCGCGGGCCAAAGCGCTTGCCGAGCTGGCGCAGTTCCAGGCGCACGCCACCGGTAGAAGTCGTGTGGTCGGTCATGGGGGTATCTCCGTAGCGGTGGCGTCACTGATCACTGATAGCCTGGATGCCAGCGCAGCCAGTAGCGTTCGAGGCCGCGCGCGAACAGGTCGGCGAGCTTGCCCAGCAGCGCGTAGAGCAGGATGCCGACCAGCACGATGTCGGTCTGCAGGAACTCGCGCGCGTTCATGGTCAGGTAGCCGATGCCGGCCTGGGCCGAGATGGTTTCGGCCACGATCAGGATCACCCACATCAGCCCGAGCGAGAAGCGCAGGCCGACCAGGCTCGACGACAGCGCGCCCGGCAGCACGACCTGGGTGTAGAGGCCCCAGCGGCTCAGGCCGTAGGTGCGGCCCATCTCGATCAGGCCCGGGTCGACGTTGCGGATGCCGTGGAAGGTGTTGATGTAGATCGGGAAGAAGACCGAGACCGCGATCAGGAACAGCTTGGCCATCTCGTCGATGCCGAACCACAGGATCACCAGCGGGATCAAGGCCAGCGCCGGGATGTTGCGGATCATCTGGATCGTCGAGTCGAGCAGGGTCTCAAGCCAGCGCACCGATCCGGTCAGCAGGCCCAGCACCAGGCCGAGGCCGCCGCCGACCGCCAGGCCGACCAGG
>JBDLVJ010000092.1:0-3263 GCA_039804875.1 Pseudomonadota bacterium
AGACCCTGCGCGCGGCCCAGGACGAACTGGTGCAGGCGGCCAAGCTGGCCGTGGTCGGGCAGATGGCCGCCGGCATCACGCATGAGCTGTCGCAGCCCCTGAGCGCCATCCGCACCCTGTCGGAGAACGCGGCGGAGTTCATGCGCCGTGGCGACCAGGCCACCGCCGAATCCAACCTGGCCGTGGTCGGACAACTGACCGGACAGATGGGCAACATCATCAACCCGCTCAAGACCTTCGCGCGCAAGGCGCCGGCGGTGTCGTCGGCGGTGGACCTGGCGCGCGCGGTCGAGGCCGCGCTGTTCCTGTTCAATCCGCGCCTGGGCAAGCAGCAAGTCGGCGTCGAGCTCGGCTTCGAGCCCGGTCAGTGGCTGGCCTGCTGCGACCCGAACCGGCTCCAGCAGGTTCTGGTCAACCTGATCGGGAATGCCCTCGACGCCATGGCCGGCTCTGCCGTACGACGCTTGCGTTTCGAGGCGCAACGCCAGGGCGACCGCATCATCCTGGCGGTGCAGGACAGCGGCAGCGGTCTGGGCACGGAGGCGCTGGCCCATCTGTTCGAGCCCTTCTTCACGACCAAGCAGCCCGGCGAAGGGCTGGGACTGGGCCTGACCATTTCGCGCGATATCCTGCGCGACTTCGGCGGCGACCTCCGGGCCGAGACCGCCCAGGGCGGCGGCGCCCGCTTCATCATCATCCTGCCCGATCTCCATAGTTGCCAACTGCCATGAAACCCACGCTCAAAGTGTTGCTGGTCGAGGACGACCCCCATGTCCGGCTGGGTTGCGAACAGGCGATGCAGCTCGGCGGCATACCGGTCGTCGCGCTGGCATCGGCCGAGGAGGCCGAACGCGCGCTGCTGACCGAGGTCTTCGGCGCGGTCGTCACCGACATGCGCCTGCCCGGACAGGACGGCCTGAGCCTGCTGCGCCAGGTGGTCGAGCGCGACCCCGGCCTGCCGGTCATCATCATCACGGGCCATGGCGATGTCACGCTGGCGGTCGAGGCCATGCGCCGGGGCGCTTACGACTTCATGCAGAAGCCCTTCTCGACCGCCGATCTGGTCGAGGTGGTGGGGCGCGCGCTGGAGAAGCGCGAACTGGTGCTGGAAGTCGAGGCCTTGCGTCGGCGACTGGAGCACCGCGACGCGCTAGAAACCCGCCTGATCGGGCGCTCGCCGCAAATGGCCCGGGTGCGCCAGCGCATCCTTGACGTGGCCGGCGCGGCGGTCGACGTGCTGATCGTGGGCGAGACCGGCAGCGGCAAGGAAATGGTGGCGCGCTGCCTGCACGACCTCTCGCACGCCAGGCAGGACAACTATGTCGCCCTGAACTGCGGCGGCATGTCCGAGACCCTGCTCGACAGCGAGCTGTTCGGCCACGAACCCGGCGCCTTCACCGGGGCACAGAAACGCCGCATCGGCAAGATCGAATACGCCAGCGGCGGCACGCTCTTCCTCGACGAGGTCGAATCGATGCCGATGGCGATGCAGATCAAGCTGCTGCGCGTGCTGCAGGAGCGCGTGATCGAGCGACTGGGCTCGAACCAGCAGATTCCGGTCTCCTGCCGCGTCGTGGCCGCGAGCAAGACCGACCTGAGGACCCTGTCGGAGCAGGGCCGCTTCCGGGCCGACCTCTACTACCGGCTCAACGTGGTGCCGATCGAACTGCCGCCCCTGCGCGAACGACGCGAGGACATCCCCGAGCTCTACAACGAATTCCTGCTGCAGGCCGCCAAGCGCTACAACCGCCCGCCACCGACGCTGCCGCCGGACATCCTGCGCCGCCTGTTGGCGCAGGACTGGCCCGGCAACATCCGCGAACTGCGCAACGCGGCCGACTGCCATGCCCTGGGCATAGACCGCAACCCCGGCGGGGGCAGCGAGCGGGCGACGCCTTCGCTGAACGAGGCGGTCGACCGCTACGAACGGCTGCTGATCGCCGACGAACTCGGGCGCCAGTCGGGCAATATCGCGCGCACGGCCGATGCGCTCCAGATCGCGCGCACGACCTTGCACGACAAGCTCAAGAAATACCGGCTGCTCTGAGCCAGGCGGCGGCGCCAGTGCGCCGCGCCGCCGTCTCAGCGCCGCACGAACTGGCGCAGCTTGAGCCCGGCCGCCAGCAGGACGCCGAAATACAGCAGGGCCGAGCCGACGACCGCCAGCGCGAGCCATAGCACGCGCTCGGCCTTGCCGAGCGCCAGCCAGTCCAGCGCGCCAGCGGCCCAGACCAGGTAGAGCGCGAGCAAGGCGCTGGCCAGCGCGACCTGCAGCATGAAGCGGCGCCAGCCCGGCAGCGGCTGGTAAACGCCGCGCCGGCGCAGCCCGATCAGCAGCCAGCCGGCATTGAGCAGCGCGCCCAGGCCGATCGAGAGCGCCAGCCCGGCATGCGCCAGGAACGGCACCAGCAGCAGGTTGAACAACTGGGTGCAGACCAGCACCACCACCGCGATCCGGACCGGGGTGCGGATGTCCTGGCTGGCATAGAAACCCGGCGCCAGCACCTTGATCGCGATCAGCCCGAGCAGGCCGACGCCGTAGCCGGTCAACGCGAACTGAGTCTGCTGCACGTCGACCGCCTGGAAGGCACCGTAGTGGTAGAGCGCCGCGACCAGCGGCTGGCCAAAGCAGAGCAGCGCGACCGTGCAGGGCAGCGCCAGCAGCACGACCCAGCGCAATCCCCAGTCCAGCAGCCCGCTGTAGCGCGCCTCGTCGCCCGAGGCCCTGGCCGCCGAGAGCTGGGGCAGCAGCACCACGCCCAGCGCCACGCCCAGCATCGCGGTCGGGAATTCCATCAGGCGGTCGGCATAGGTCAGCCAGCTCACGCTGCCCGCGCGCAGGTGGGAGGCGATCTGGGTATTGATCAGCAGCGAGATCTGCGCCACGCCCACGCCCAGCAGCGCCGGCGCCATCAAGGCCAGGATGCGACGGGGGCCCGGATGGGCCCAGGCCGCGCGCAGCCCGCCCAGGTTCAGGCGCAGCCGGGGCAGCAGGCCCAGGCGCCTGAGCGCCGGCAGCTGCACGCCCAGCTGCAGCAGGCCGCCGCCCAGCACGCCAACGGCCAGCGCGAAGATCGGCTCGATGCCGAGCGAGCCGAACCAGGGCGCGCCCCAGGCGGCGGCCGCGATCATCGAGAGGTTGAGCAGCACCGGCGTCGCGGCCGGCACCGCGAAGCGCTTCCAGGTGTTCAGGATGCCGGCGGCCAGCGCGACCCCCGACATGAAGCCGATGTAGGGAAACATCCAGCGCGTCAGCACCACCG
>JBDLVJ010000093.1:0-9362 GCA_039804875.1 Pseudomonadota bacterium
GTCACGGTCGCCGCGATCATCGAGCGCGACGGCCGCTACCTGCTGGTCGAAGAGCACACCCCCGAGGGCCTGCGGCTGAACAATCCGGCTGGTCACCTCGACCCTGGCGAAAGCCCGGTCCAGGGTTGCCGGCGCGAGACGCTGGAGGAAACCACGCACACCTTCGAGCCCGAGGCGCTGGTCGGCGTCTACCTGTCGCGCTCGGTGCTGGCGGGCGATGCCGGCGACGTGACCTATATGCGCTTCGCCTTCTGTGGCCGGCTCGGCGACCCGGTCCCCGGTGCCAAGCTTGACACTGGCATCGTGCGCACGCTCTGGCTGACACCCGAGGAACTTCGCGCCAGCCGCGAACGCCTGCGCAGCCCGCTGGTGCTGCAGTGCATCGAGGATCATTTGGCGGGGCAACGCTTCCCGCTGACCCTGATCCACACCGACCCCTCCGTGACCGCCGCGCGCTGAAAAGATTCCCCATGGCCATCAAGTCCACCATCTTCAAGGCGAACCTGCAGATCGCCGACATCGACCACGGCTACTACGCCGACCACAGCCTGACGCTGGCGCGCCACCCGAGCGAGACCGACCAGCGCATGATGGTGCGGCTGGTCGCGCTCGCGCTCAACGCGCACGAGCTGCAGGATATCTGCGGCGGCGACGGTACCCTGGCCTTTGGCGCCGGTCTGTCCGACGTGACCGACCCGGACGTGCATCTGACCGATTTCACCGGCCGCAAGCGGCTCTGGATCGAGGTCGGCCAGCCGGAGGACAAGCCGCTGCTGAAGGCCTGCAGCCAGGCCGACGCGGTGCGGCTCTATGTCTACGCCCACCAGGCCGATATCTGGTGGAAGGGCATGGAAAGCAAGCTGAGCCGGCTCGACAAGCTGCAGGTCTGGCGCCTGCCGACCGAGGCGGCCCAGGAGCTCGAAGGCCTGGCCGAGCGCAGCATGCAGCTGCAGGCCACGATTCACGACCAGGTGCTGACGCTCAGCAGCGACAAGGGCAGCGTGAGCCTGGAAGCGACACGCTGGAAGTGAGGGCCGCAGCCTGATCCCGGTCGGGCGTTGGAACCGGCTCAGGCCGTGGCCAGCGCGATCGTGGCCAGCGCGGCGATCGCCGCGGTCTCGGCGCGCAGTACGCGCGGCCCCAGCGTGACGGGGGCATAGCCCTGCGCCAGCAAGGCTTGCTCCTCCTGCGGCGACAGGCCGCCCTCGGGGCCATGCACCAGCAGCAGCGGCGCGGCCGCATCGGTGGCGGCGACCTGCAGCAGCGGGCGCGAACCCGGCGCCAGCGACAGCACGCCGAGCAGCAGGCCCTCGGAGCTTGGCTGGCGCAGCCAGTCGTCGAGCTGGCGCACCGGATGGATCAGCGGCACGCGGTTGCCGCCGCACTGCTCGCAGGCCGCGACCGCGACCGCCTGCCAATGCGCCTGCTTCTTGTCGGCGCGCTCGCCCTTGAGGCGCAACACGCTGCGCTCGGTCATCAGAGGCTGGATGCTGGAGACGCCGAGCTCGGTCGCCTTCTCGACCAGCCAGTCCATGCGGTCGTTGGCCGGCATGCCGACCGCCAGATGCACGGCGCGCGCCGGCTCGCGTTCGAGCGCCTGGTGGGCGCCGACCTCGACCTCGACGCTGCTGCGCCCCATCCTGAGCACGGTGGCGTCGCACTCGCCGCCGCGCACCGGGTCGCCGAACAGCGTGATGGCGTCGCCGGGCTGCAGCCGCAGCACCTGGACATGGCGCGCGCCCTCGGGCGTGAGTTCGAATTGCAGGCCGGCCTGCAGGGCCTTGGGCTGGTAGATGCGCGGCATGGCTTGACCTTTCAGACCCGGCCGTAGGCGAAGCCGGTCGCGACGTCCCAGCCCTCGACCTTGTCGATCAGGCGCAGCAGCGGACCGAGCTCGCGGTAGCGCAAGGCCGTGCTGCGGATGTAATGGATGAAACGAGGCGTATCAGCCAGGTACTGGGGCTTGCCGTCGCGCAGCGTCAGGCGCGCGAAGATGCCGGCGACCTTGAGGTGGCGCTGCAGCCCCATCCACTCGACCGCTCGGTAGAAGGCGCCGAAATCCTCGCTCCAGCCGTCGAAGTCGAGCAGGCCGGCCTTGCGCGCGCGCTCCCAGTAGCGGATCGTGAGGTCGAGCACGAAGTCCTCTTCCCAGCTCAGGAAGGCGTCGCGCGTCAGGCAGGCGATGTCATAGGTGATCGGACCCCAGACCGCGTCCTGGAAGTCGAGCACGCCGAGCCGGCGCGCCGGATCGGCCGGATCGAAGCCCGCGCGCGGCAGCATCAGGTTGCGCGGCATGAAATCGCGGTGCACCAGCACGCTGGGCGCGGCCAGGTTGCGCTCGACCACCAGCGCGAAGGTCTTGTCCAGCGTCGCGCGCATCGCGTCGTCGATCGCGAGCCCCTTGTGCCGGCTCAGATACCAGTCGGGGAACAGCTGCAGCTCGCGCTGCAGCAGCGCGGCGTCATAGGCCGGCAGCCAGTCCGGGCGCGCGCTGCGCTGCAGGTCCAGCAGCGCCGTGGTCGCATCCTTGAAGAAGGGCAGCGCGGCGTCGGGCTGGCGCGGATCGAGCTCGCTCAGCAGGGTCCGGTCGCCGAGGTCCTCCAGCAGCATGAAGCCCTGCGGTTCGTCCCAGGCCAGCACGGCGGGCACGCGCACACCGGCGGCCTGCAGCAATGCGGCGACCTGGACGAAGGGGCGGCAGTTTTCCTGCGTGGGCGGTGCATCCATCACCACCCGGGTGCCGCCGTCGGCGCTGTCGAGGCGGAAATAGCGACGAAAGCTCGCATCGGCCGAGGCCAGGCGCAGGCTGGCGGGCAGCAACCCGTGCCTAGTGGCTGCATGGCCCAACCAGGCCTCGAAGGCGGCCTGGCGCTGCGGGTCGTTCCAGACAATGGAGGGCATGTGGGCGGAAAGGACTTGTGACATGTATGAGCTGACTCTGGCGCGGCACAGGACTTCTGGCCTGCGGCAGCGACCCGCGGCGCGGGCCTCGTGGATAATTGCCCAGCTATTCTACGAACGACGCGCCCGCGCCTTATACAGCCTGCATCAATCCGTGCCCTCCGAGCCCCACACCGCTGCCCCGCCACGACCTCGCCTGCGTCCTGTCAACGCAGCCCTGCGCGGCGCCTTCCTGCTTGCGGCCGGCAGCGCGCTGCTGGGCCCGGCTGCCGCGCAGTCGCGTGGCGCCGAGCCCGGGCTGGCGCTGCAGCCGAGCCTGCAGCTGCAGGAGCGCCTGCCCGGCGATGCCAGGCAGGCGGGTCCGACCTTCCTGTTTGGCGACCAGATCGAGGGCCAGACCGATGTCCGGACCCGGATCGAGGGCCATGCCGAGCTGCGGCGTCACGAGATGGTGCTCAAGGCCGGACGACTCGAACACACCGTGGCCGATGACACCGTGCGCGCCAGCGGCGGGGTCCGGATCAACCGGCTCGGCAATGTCTACGAGGGGCCCGAACTGCAGCTCAAGCTCGACAGCAACGAGGGCTATTTCCTGCAACCGCGCTTCACGTTGCTGAAGAACGGCGGCCAGGGCGAGGCGAGCCGGCTGGACTTCCAGGGACCGGACCGCTCCAGCGCCGAGCAGGTGATCTACTCCACCTGCGCCCGTCCGGATTCGGGCCCCTGGCGGCCCGACTGGTGGGTGTCGGCCAGCCGGATGGAATTCGACAGCGCGACCGACACCGGGACCGCGCATCAGGGCGTGCTGCATTTCAAGGGGCTGCCGGTGCTGGCGGCGCCCTATCTGCAGTTTCCGCTGTCCGACAAGCGGCGCACGGGACTGCTGCCGCCGAGCTTCAACCTCGGCACGCAAAGCGGCATCGAGATCTCGCTGCCCTACTACCTCGACCTCGCGCCCCAGCGCGACGCCACGCTCACCCCGACGCTGATGAGCAAGCGCGGCCTGGACCTGGGCGGCGAATTTCGCTATCTCGAGCGCGACTACAGCGGCGAGTGGCGCGGCGCCTACATGTCCGACGACAAGCTGCGTGCGACCGACCGCTGGAATGCCTCGATCCAGCACCGGCAGCGCCTGTCGGGGCCGACCGGCATCGACAACCTGGGCCTGCGGCTCAACCTGAACCAGGTCAGCGACGCCAACTACTGGCGCGATTTCCCGCAGTCGGGCAAGGTGCTGACGCAGCGCCTGCTGCCGAGCGAGGCCGTGCTGTCCTGGGGCAGCGGCGACTGGTCGTTCTCGGCCGGCAGCTACAGCTGGCAGACCCTGCAGGATCCGGCGCCGGCGACCCAGATCCTCGCGCCCTATGACCGCGTGCCCTCGCTGGCCGCCCGGCTGGCGCCCGCGCCCTTCAGCCTGGCGGGCAACCCGGGCTGGCAAGGGTCGCTGCAGACCGAGCTGACCCAGTTCGCCACCGACCGCGCGGTCCAGATCGGCAACGGCCAGACCGCCACCGTGCTGGATGGCCAGCGGGCGCTGGCGGTGGCCCAGCTCGGCAAGACCTGGCGGGCGCCCGGCTGGTTCATCAAGCCCGGTCTGCAGATGCACCTGCGCCAGTACCAGTTCGACCAGGCGCTCGGCAACGGCCAGTCCAGCCAGGGACTGGCCGTGCCGACCCTCAGCCTGGACGGCGGCCTGTTCTTCGAACGCGAGGCGCGCTACTTCGGTCGCGACCTGCTGCAGACGCTCGAGCCCAGGCTCTTCTACTCGCGCACGCCCTACCGCGAGCAGGGCTACCTGCCGAGCTACGACAGCGCGCCCTACGACTTCAACCTGAGCACCATCTACCTGTCCAACCCCTATGCCGGCCATGATCGCATCGCCGATCTCGACGCGCTGACCCTGGGGGCCACGACCCGTCTGCTGCAGCCCGAGAGCGGGGCCGAACTCGTGAGCCTGGGGGTGGCGCAGCGCTATCGCTTCAACGAGCAGCGCATCGCGCTGCCTGGCGAAAGCGCCGTGTCGGCCGGCCTGACCGACCTGCTGCTCGGCGCGCGCGTGCAATGGACGCCGCAATGGGCGCTCGACGGCAGCCTGCAATACAACCCCGCGAGTGGCGACTCGACCCGCAACACGCTGGGTCTGCGCTATACGCCCGGCCCCTATCGGGTGCTCAGCGCGGCCTATCGGGTCAAGCAGCAGACGGCGGTCGAAAGCAGCCGTCAGCTCGACCTGGGCTGGCAATGGCCGTTGCAGTCCCTGTTCGGCCAGCTGCCGGACGGCGTGGCGGGGCGGGGCCTGGGTCCGCAACAGTGGTATGGCGTCGGCCGCATCAATTACAGCCTGCCCGAGAACAAGATCGTCGATCTGCTGGTCGGCTTCGAATACGATGCCTGCTGCTGGATCGGCAGGGTGGTGCTGGAACGACTGCAAAACAGCCAGTCGGGTTCCAACCAGCGCATCATGTTCCAGCTCGAATTCTCCGGTTTCACCCGCATCGGCTCCAGCCCGCTGCAGTCCTTGCGCAACAATGTGCCCCGCTATCAATCCCTGCGTGAAGAAATCAACCCGCCCAGCCGGTTCGAGCGTTATGAATAAATCCCTTGTACTGGCCGGCGCACTGCTGCTGTCAGGCGGTCTGGCCACGGCACAGGCACAAAAACGCCCAAGGGCGGGTTTGAGTCCGGCGGCGGTCAACACCCAGCCGGCGCTTGTGACCGCCAGCGCCACGTCGCCTCTGGTCGTTCCCGACGCGCAGACGCTGCCAGCCGATCACGTCGTGGCCTTGGTCAACTCCGAGCCGGTCACCAGCCACGAGGTGCTGGCGCGGCTGGCGCGCCTGCAGACGCCAGCCGGGACCCAGCTGCCGCCGCGTACCGAACTGCTGCGCCAGCTCATGGAACGGCTGATCCTCGAGCGCGTGCAATTGCAGGCGGCGGCCGAGCAGGGTCTCAAGATCGACGAGGCGGCGCTGGCCCAGGCCGAGGAGAACATCGCGCGCCAGAACGGCCTCAGCGTCGAACAGCTGCACGCGCGTCTCAAGGCCATGGGCGAGGACGGCGAGAGCTTGCGCGCCAACCTGCGCAACGAGCTGCTGTTGCAGCGTGTGCGCGAGCGCGAAGTCGACAGCCGCATCAGGATCGGCGAGCAGGAGATCGACGCCTATCTGGCCGAACACCAGGGCACCGAGCTGGCCGAGCTCAATCTGGCCCAGCTGCTGATCCGGGTGCCCGAGGGCGCCGACGCGGCCACGGTCGAGCGCTTGCGCCTGCGCGCCGAGCAGCTGGCCCGACGCGCCCGCACGGGCGCCGACTTCACGGCGCTGGTGAACGAGTTTTCCGAGGCACCCGACAAGGCCAACGGCGGCCAGCTCGGCCTGCGCGGCATCGAGCGCTACCCGGCCTTGTTCGTCGACGTCACGCGCGGGCTGCAGACTGGCCAGATCGCCGAGGTGGTGCGCAGCGGCGCCGGCTTCCATGTGCTCAAGCTGGTCGAGCAGCGCCATGCCGGCCTGTCCGACGCCAGCTACACCCAGACGCGCGCGCGCCACATCCTGCTGCGCCCGGGCGACCAGCTCAGCCAGGAGGCGGCGATCGCGCGCCTGCGGGAGCTGAGCCAGCGCATCGTCAACGGCTCGGCCCGCTTCGAGGAACTCGCGCGCCAGTACAGCCAGGACGGCTCGGCCAGCGCCGGCGGCGAACTCGGCTGGGCCAACCCCGGCATGTTCGTGCCCGAGTTCGAACAGGCCATGAGCCGGCTCGCTCCCGGCCAACTGTCCGAACCGCTGGTCTCGCGCTTCGGCGTGCATCTGATCCAGGTCGAGGAACGGCGCCAGGTGCCGCTGAGCGCGCGCGAGCAGCGCGAATGGGTGCGCAATCTGCTGCGCGAACAGAAGGCCGCCGAAGCCTACGAGACCTGGACTCGCGAACTGCGGGCCCGGGCTTATATCGAATACCGTGAGCCTCCCCAGTGAACGCACCCCACAAGGCGCGCAAGCGCTTCGGCCAGCATTTCCTGTCCGACCAGTCCATCATCGAAGCCATCGTCAACGAGATCGCACCCAGGCCCGGCCAGTTCGTGGTCGAGATCGGGCCCGGTCTCGCCGCGCTGACCCAGCCCCTGGTCGAACGCCTGGGCCAGCTGACCGTGGTCGAACTCGATCGCGACCTCGCGGCGCGGCTGCGCGCCCATCCGCAGCTGACCGTGATCGAGTCCGACGTGCTGAAGGTCGATTTCCGCGCGCTGGCCGCCAGCCGGCCGGAGCCGATGCGCGTGGTCGGCAACCTGCCCTACAACATCTCGACCCCGATCCTGTTCCACCTGCTCGGCGTCGCCGACGTGGTGCAGGACCAGCATTTCATGCTGCAAAAGGAAGTGATCGACCGGATGGTGGGACGGCCCTGCACGGCCGACTACAGCCGTCTCAGCGTGATGCTGCAGTGGCGCTACGAGATGGCCAACGTGCTGTTCGTGCCGCCCGAGAGCTTCGATCCGCCGCCGCGCGTCGACAGCGCGATCGTGCGCATGGTGCCGCTGGCGAACCCGCCAGTCCTCGATGCCAGGCTGCTCGAGGAACTGGTGCAGGTCGCGTTCTCGATGCGGCGCAAGCTGCTGCGCCACAGCCTGGGCCGCTGGCTCGAGGCACGTGGCTTCACCGGCGAGTTCGATCTGCAGCGCCGCGCCGAGGAGGTGCCGGTGGCCGAATACGTCGCGTTGGCCCAGGCCTGTGAAGCTCGTCAAAGCCGCTGATCCGCGCTCGGCTACGGTAACCAAAAGCGAAAGGCCCGCTGAAAGCGGGCCCTGGGCTGGCCGGAACCGGCCTTGTGGCTTCAGTCGAGGATGAAGCCTGCAACGACCTTGCCCCCCGGGCCGGACTCAGGCGGCGCTGAGCCAGTAGCCGGCGTTGAAGGGGCTGCTCATGCGCAGCGCCTGCGGGCTGACATCGACCAGCTTGTCGGTCAGGGTCGGCTCGTCGCTGGCGCCGAGTTCGGCACCCTTGGTCGCGCGTGCCACCGAGAAGCTGTAGAAGCAGCGGAACGGCACCTTGCGGTCGTTCCAGTAGTCGGCGATGTCGCGGAAGATGTCGAGCAGCAGCTCGCGCGCTTCCTTGTCGAACTTCGAGCTGGTCGGGATATGCTCGAGCACGACGATGAAACCGGTCTGCTGGCCCGACTTGTGCACCACATCGGTCATGCAGTCGTACAGGGCGTCGAAGTTCTTGCCGAAGGTCGCCGGCAGGGTGTACTGCTGGGCGATCAGGTCGAGCACGTCCTGCTTGTTGGTGGCGGTCGCCAGATTGGCGTAGAGGAAATGATGGCCGAGTTGCTCGGCGGCCGCCTGCAGGTCCTTGACCGTGAAAGCCCGTATCGATTGAACGATGTTGCTACGCACATTACGAAGTGGCTGGTCCATCCCCACGTCTCTTTCCAATTCAGTTGTCGATGATTCCGCTGCTCACCGCGCGAGCTCGAATGAGCCCCGTGCAGTGACCGGAGGTGTATTACAGGCTTCAGGCCGTCGGATGGCGATGTCGCGGCGCCCGTTGCGGTGCAAGGCTCGCGGCGACACCGGGCTCCGATGCGGTATATTCAATCGAGCGGTCGTGCAACCTGCTCCGGCTTGACGCAGCCGGTCTGCTTGCGCGAATCGGGCATCCGGACCGGACAAACCAGGCTGCGCGGACGGTTTTTCGAACATCCACCCCCTGCCGCTTCGAGGCCAAACGCCCACGACAACCGTAGGGGTTAACCCGGAAATCCAAGGCCGTAAGTGTGCCTGATACCGTCTCAAAAAGCAAGAACCCTGGTGCGGCGCAGCATGGCGCCCCACCAGGGTCCGGCGAGCGAGCAGGGACTCAGTTCGACTGCACGGCGCGCGCGCCGATATTGGCCTCGGCCACGGTCAGAGCGGTCATGTTGACGATGCGGCGCACGGTGGCGCTGGCGGTCAGGATGTGCACCGGCTTGGCCACGCCGAGCAGCATCGGGCCGATCGCGATGCCGCCGCCCGCCGCGGTCTTGAGCAGGTTGTAGGCGATGTTGGCGGCATCGATGTTGGGACAGACCAGCAGGTTGGCGCCACCCACCAGGCGGCTGTCGGGCATGATTTGGCCGCGCGCCTCGGCGTCGAGCGCCGCGTCGCCGTGCATTTCGCCATCGACCTCGAGCCAGGGCGCCTGCCGCTGCAGTATGGCGAGCGTCTCGCGCATCTTGAGCGCCGACGGCTGGTCGGAGCTGCCGAAGTTGGAATGCGACAGCAGCGCCGCCTTGGGCGTGATGCCGAAGCGCTGCATCTTGCGCGCCGCCATCATCGTGATCTCGGCCAGCTGCTCGGCGCTGGGGTCGTAGTTGACATGGGTGTCGACCAGGAACACCTGCCGCCCGGGCAGCATCAGCCCGTTCATGCAGGCGTAGATCTGCACGTCCTGCGGGGTGCTCGGGCTGCCGCCGACGCGCTTGCCGAT
>JBDLVJ010000094.1:0-3334 GCA_039804875.1 Pseudomonadota bacterium
TGATGTCGGCAGTCTTGCCGGTGACTCTCGACACGACGCCGTTCCTTGACAGCGGGTTGCCGGACTGCCACGCGACCTGAACCGCGTTCTTGATGGAATCCCTCATGCCGCCCTTGCGATCCAGGATCAGCAGCGCCGGCTTGACCTCGCGGACGTAGGCGCGCAGGGCGTCATAGGTCGGAGTCGTGCCGCCATCGCCTCGGGATGGCTGGCGGTACAGCACGGGGTCATGGCTGGTCGCGTCGACCAGGTGCAGCTTGCCATCCAGGTCGGCAGGATTTCCTCGAACACCAGGCGCTCGAAGGCCTGCGCGGCTGGTAGCTGGCTGCTGACGATCAGGCGCAGCACGTCGGGCTCGGACAGGACGCGCACCTCTTGGGTGCCGCCCGAGGTTTGAAGGGGGTGGCGTTTCACCACCCCCTTGCAGTGCTGCTTGATGGCGTTGGTGTGGTCGGCGTAGCCGAGGGCGATGCAGACATCCTTGCCGACGAACAGCGGCTCGCCGGTTTCATCGGTGATGACGCGCACGTCATGGTTCTCGAACTGAAATGGGGTAATTGTCATAGGTGGTTTGCTGGCAAACCCCGTCGCAGAAACGGGGCCGGGTCTGGTGGTGGTGTCGGGCGCCTGTGTCGCCAGTGTCGTGACTACAAACGACACAGGCGGGCGACTCAGTGGCTCCAGCAGCCGGCCAGGGTGTCGCGGCCGCTGCCGTACCTGGGGCGCCTGCCGGCCTTGGCCTCGCAAATGGTCTTGCGCACGGCCTCGATGCCGACGCCTTCAGCCAGGGCGATCTGACGGGCAGCGCGGATCAGCCGGCCACGGCCTTCGGGAAGCGCGTCGTACTGCGCCAGCCAGCGCGCTGCGCGCTGCTCCTTCGGCTCGCCAGTCGGGACGGGTGCCGCAGTCGGCAGCAGCTCGGCCAGCCGGCGCAGTACCAGGGCTTCAACATCGGCCATCAGGGCGGCCACAGCGGGGTGATGGGTGGTGGTGGTCATCGGTCTGGATTCGGTCGGTATTCGGTCTGGTGTCGGCTCAGGTCAGGCAGGCAGCAGCGGCCTCGGGATGGGCAGGCGGGGGGTTTCCAAAGGGGGGAGAATTTCCCGCTCGTTCCCGCTCGTTCCCGCTCGTTCCCCGCTCGTTCCCGGTTGCTGGGAATGGGCGGGCGGGAAATGCGGCATCCAGGCCGCTTTTCCGCTCGTTCCCGCTCGTTTTTCCTTAGGGGAACGAGCGGAATGGGAACGAGCGGAATTGACAACTATCTCGGGCTGTTTTTGGGCCATTTTTGGCCTCTCAGGCGTCAGCCTCGGGAACGAGCGGAATTGAGGACTTTTTCCAGCTCGCCGGTACCACTAGCTTGGCATCCGGCAGGACGCCGGATTGCATGAAATCGTCATGCTCGGGCGTATCCAGGCGGACCAGGAAACGGGCCTTGGCGTTGTTGACGCGCTGCTTGCTCTGGACCTCGACCTCATGCAGCCAGCCATCAGCCATCAGGGACTCGACCTCCCGCAAGACCTCGGCAGCCTTGCCGCTGACCTTGCCTCTCACACCGTTCTTTGACAACGGGTTGCCGGCCTGCCATGCGATCTGTACGGCGTCGAGGACTGCTTCCCTCATGTCTCCCCTACGCTCGCGCTCTGCGGCCTTCTGGGCCTCTTGGCGGGCCTCGCTGCGGCTCACATCCAGCGGCTTCAGAATGCCCCATGAGAGCGTCGTCGGCTCTAGGTCGCCAAACTCGTCAACCCCCATCGTTTCAGCCATGCCGCTCTCGACCTTGAGTTCGCGCCACTTCGGGTTGCACCGCTCTTTGCCGACCAGGAACAGGCGCTGCTCATGCACGCCTTCCCCCTCCTTGACCAGGTAGCAGTTTTGGATCGTGTCGGCCTCGAAGGAGCCAGCCCCGCGATCCGACAGGGCCGCAACGTCAGTCCGGCCAAACTGGCTCTTGGCGATGTGCCCGACGATCCACGCAGGAAGCCCCTCAAAGTCCTGCCGGATCGCTGCCACGGCGCGGCTGCCCTCGCTGTTGTCGTTCTCGTTGTCCAGCGCCAGCACTGCGGCCTTGGTGTCGAACACAACCAGCGGGCGCAGCTCGACGCCACGCACCTCTCGAATGAACCTCTCGCGGTACAGCTTGCCGACCTGGGCAACCTGGGCAGGCGGTAGGCGCTTGGCCTCGACCAGATGCACGCGCTCTCGAACGTCCTCCATCGTGATGCCAAGTCCGCCATGCTTGACGATGCCGGCAATGATTCGGTGGGCTTGGTCCACATGCTCGACGATGTAGACAACGTGCCGCCAGTGCTTCGGTGCCAAGGGGTAGTCAGGGTGATGCAGGCCAGCAGCGGTCATTGCCAATGGCAGGACGCTGGTGGTCTTGCCCACGCCACGGGCTCCGGAGATGGTGACTACGCCATGCTCAATCAGGCCGGGGATCAGCCAGCGCACAGCGGGCGTTTCGGTCGCGTGCTCGACGAACTGCGCCAGCGGGTGCGCGTCGCCGGCAGCTCGCTCTGCCTGCTCCAGTAGCTTTCGGGCTTCCTCAAGGCGTTGCTGGGCGGGGCGGTCGCGGTCGAAGGCAAGGGCTGCCACGGCGTTCAGGGTGGCGTCCTGCTCGCGGCGCTTCGCCAGCGCCAGCACTGCGCTGGCCAGTGATTGCACCCGGTCAGGGGTGGCCGGCACGCCTGGGGACTGCTGCTCTATGGCGACCAGGGCGGGCAGCAGCTCAGGCGATCCGCCAAGGCGTTGATGCACGGCCAGTACGTCAATCTCGCGCTCCCCGTCCTGCCGGGCCTGCGCCAGCACGCGCCACACTTGGCGGTGCAGCCCATGAGCAAAGCTGCCCGGCACGACTTGCCCCAGGATCGGATCGAGTGCGGCCAGCGTGGTGAAGCCCAGCGCCAGCAGCCGGGCCTCGACCTCGAGGCCGGCCTGCTGCGGTCGGTCGGAAAACTCGGGGTTCATCGCCATGAAGGCTTCGTGTTCCTCGATCGTTGCATCGGTCCAGGTGCGGGCGGTCATGCCGTTCCCCCTTCCACTGCATCGGCGCAGGCGACCAGGGCGGCGGCCAGCTCTCGCGCCTGGGCGGGCGGCAGGTCCAGTCCGGCGCGCATCCCAGCGCCATCGTTCGCCAGGGTCAGTGCGACCTGCTTACGCTCGGGCAGCACCATGAGGTTGACCGTATCGCCGGCCACAGGGATGACGGCCATCATGCTGCCGCCCCCTGCGAACTGGTCGCGCGGTGGCTCTCGATCCAGGCGGCAACGTCAGACCTGCGCCAGAAGCGGGCGCGTCCGATCTTGATGGAGTCAGGGAGGTCGCCACGGCGGCG
>JBDLVJ010000095.1:0-3039 GCA_039804875.1 Pseudomonadota bacterium
GTGGCGATCTGCACCGCCGCCTCCTGCGCCGTGGGCGTGACCTCGGTCTGCATCAGGCTGTCATCCATGCGGATGTTCTGCTCGGGCGCGATGAGCAGGACCTGACCATCCGCCATCAGCAACTCGGCGCGCGCGCCGGTCTGCGTGCGCAGGGTCTCGCTGTTCTGGATGATATCGCCGGCCTTGAGGACACGCGTCGTGCCATCCAGGCCGACTACCGTGACATTGCCGGTGACGGCGACTACTTTTGCGATACGGGCCACTGCGACTCTCCTGTTGAACTCTGAGCGCAGCTTAACGAACAGCAGGTAGACTGACCATTGGACTTAGGTCCACTTTTCTCCCGTTTCCAGAACGGGAGACAGGCCGGGACAGCTCCGGACCTCAATAGGCGTGCGACTGCACCTGCGCCAGATGCAGCACGAGTTGCACCCGGTCGCGCAGGCCGAGCTTCTCGAACACGGCCCCCAGGTGGGCCTTGACGGTGCGCTCGGCGATATGCAGTTGCTCGGCCACTTCCCGGTTCGATTTCCCCTCGGCCACGGCGCGCGCCACCTGAAATTCGCGCTCGGACAGGACAGACAGATCAACCGGCAAGCGGACGGCATCGGGACTGCGCTGGAGCAGCTCGCGCGTGGCCGACATCAGGCGCTGCACCAGCTCGGGTCCGACCCAGAGCCCGCCCAGGCTCACCACCTGAGCCACCTCCTGCAACAGGCTGGGAGCGGCGAGCAAATGGCAATAACCACGGGCACCGGCATGGAGCGCGCGCAGCCCCTCGACCTGGTCAGGCACGGAACTGAGCACGACCACCCGGCAATCAGGCTGCAGCCGCAGAAGGGCCGCGATCTTGAGCCGCCAGTCCTCGAGCATGACCGGAATCCAGACCGTGTCGCCGGCCATCACCGCCTCTTGCAGCTCGATCCAATGGCGCGATCGACCGGACGGGAACGCCTGCTGCCAGCGCTCGCGCGCAATGACGGGCCATGGTGCGAGCGCTTGCACCAGGAAATGATGAACATTCATATCATCGCTCCGACAAGGCATTGGCCTTGGCGCGCAAGACCGGCTTGAGCAGATAGGACAGGACCGACTTCTTGCCAGTCAGGATATCGACCTGTGCCACCATGCCAGGAATGATGGGCAGCTTATCGCCCAGCAAGGCCTTGTCGGTGCGCAAACGAACGATATAGAAAGCATTGCCCTTCTGATCAATCACCGAATCGGCGCTGATGTTCTCGACCACGGCATTCAGTCCGCCATAGATCGCGTAGTCATAAGCCGTGAACTTGACCATGGCATTGAGCCCGGGGCGCAGGAAGGCGATATCCCTGGGCGTGATCTGGGCCTCGAGAATCAGCGCCTCGTCAAGCGGAACGACCTCGACCACCTCCTTGCCAGGCTGGACCACGCCCCCCACGGTATTGACCAGCAGGCGCTTGACGGTGCCGCGCACCGGCGACTTGATCTCGGCCTTGGCGACCTTGTCGGCCAGCGCACGGTCGCCTTCGTTGAGGGCGGACAGCTTGCTCATGGTTTCGGACAGCTCGGCGCTCATGAGGTTGCGCGCATTGAGCTGCACCTCCTCGATGCGGCGCTGCGCCTCCGAAATGGAGGCCTGCACGCGCGAGATCTGGGCGCCCGCCTGGTCGCGCTCGCCACGCAAGCGAGCCTGGTCACGCTCCAGCCGCAGCACCTCGACCTCGGACACGGCACCGGTGCGCACCAGCGGCCGGGTCGCGTTGAGTTCCCTCTGCAGCAGCTCCAGTCCGCGCTGGGCCTGCGCCCTGCGCGCCTGCATTTCGTTGAGCTCCTGCTGCCGCTGCGACAACTGGTTCTGTGCCATCGAGACCTGGGTGGAGATTTCGTCGCGCTTGGACTCATAGAGCCGGCGCTCGTGCGCGACGATGTCGGGCGCGTCGCGCACCAGATCATCTGGCGGATTGAAGGCACCGCCACGGGTCAGGGCCTTCAGGCGCAAGGCCTTGGCCTGCAAGGCCTGCTGGTTGACGCGGCTCTCGCCCAGATTGGACTCGAAGCGGGTCGGATCAACGCGCAGCAAGGCCTGACCGAGTTCGACGATCTGGCCCTCGCGCACCAGGATCTCGTCGACCACGCCGCCATCGACGCTCTGGATCACCTGGACCTGGCGGGTCGGCACCACCTTGCCCTCGCCGCGCGCGACCTCGTCCACCTGGGCCAGCGCGGCCCAGACCAGCAGCAGCAGCAGCAGCAGAGCGGCAATGCGCAGCAAGGCCCGCGCACGCAACGGCTCCTGCTGCAACTGGGCCCAGTCGGCATCGGCGGCCCAGTCGGTGGTTTCGCGCCGCGTCCCGGGGGCCAGGCGCTCGACCCAGCCACCCAGCAGGCGGTCGCCAAGGCGGCGCAGCGGTGCCGTCCAGCGCGCGAGACCGAGAAAGGTTTTTTCGTTGAGATTCGCCATCATGCCCCCTTGCCGATCTGGCCCTGGCGCAAGGCCGTGACGACCTGATCCCTCGGGCCATCGGCCACGACATGACCGGCATCGATCACGATCAGGCGATCGACCAGCTCGAGCAGCGAGGTGCGGTGGCTGACCACCAGCAGGGTCTTGCCGCGGGCGAAGTCACCCAGGCGGGTCTTGACCCCCGCCTCGCTCGAATGGTCCATGGAAGAAGTCGGTTCGTCGAGCAGCAGAATGGGTGGATCGTGCAGCACCGCGCGCGCAATCGCGACCCCCTGGCGCTGGCCTCCCGACAGCGACTCGCCGCGTTCGCCGACCAGCATGTCGAAACCCTGGGGATGGGAGTTGACCAGATCCACGATGCCGCCGATGGTGGCGGCCTTGAGCACGTCGGCATCGTCGACCAGCGGATGCGCCAGCGTGATGTTCTCGCGCAGCGAGCCATAGAACAGCATGACATCCTGCTGGACATAGCCGACATGGCGCCGCAGCTCGGCCGGATCCAGCTGACGCTGGTCGACGCCATCGATCAGGACCGCGCCATCGGTCGGCCGATAGAGGCCGAGCACGAGCTTCTCGAGCGTGGTCTTGCCCGA
>JBDLVJ010000096.1:0-3497 GCA_039804875.1 Pseudomonadota bacterium
ATCGTCAGGCTCTTATGCTAAAACCCCGAACTCTGTTTATAACAAAACAGATTCGGGATTTTGTCTTTGGCATGTCTCAATCCGCCAAGGCGCGATGTCACGCGATCTCCGGCGCTTGAATCGATTGCTGGGCAGCCTTGCTGCAGTTTTTATTTTCTCAGCCTGGACAATTTGGCATTGAACGCCTATAATCGCTGAATCGCGAGGATTTTCATGTCCAGCGTCTCCCATGCGGGATTAGCTCAGTTGGTAGAGCGATACCTTGCCAAGGTATAGGTCGAGAGTTCGAGTCTCTTATCCCGCTCCAGTTTTTGAAAACGCCTCGATCAGTCGGGGCGTTTTCATTTGTGCGTCAAGATCCTGCCCGCCGCGCATCTCATGCATCCCATGCCGCTCCCCACGCCAGATCCCGCTGACTCGCTGCCCCCTCTTTCGATCGAGGCGGATGTGGTCATTGTCGGCGGCGGCCCTGCCGGTTTGATGGCGGCCGAGCGGCTGTCCGCCGCCGGCCATGCCGTTCATCTTTTCGATGCGATGCCCACGCTGGGGCGCAAGTTCCTGCTGGCGGGCATTGGCGGTCTCAACCTGACCCATGCCGAGCCGTTCGAGAGCTTTGTCGGCCGCTATGGCAGCCGGTCGGTCCAGTGTCGTTCCTGGCTCGAGCGCCTGCGACCGCAGGACATTCGTGACTGGGCCAGTGGCCTGGGCATAGAGACCTTTGTCGGTTCATCGCAGCGCGTCTTTCCGACCGACATGAAGGCCGCGCCCTTGCTGCGCGCCTGGCTGCTGCGCCTGCGCCACCCTGTAGCGGGGGTGGCCGTCACGTTCCACATGCGTCAGCGCTGGACTGGCGCCTGTCTGCGCAGCGATGGGCACTGGCTGCTGGCTTTCGAGTCGGCCGATGGCCGGCAATGGGTGACAGCCAGGGCCGTGGTGTTCTCGCTCGGTGGCGGTAGCTGGGCCCGGCTGGGCTCTGACGGGGCCTGGGTCCCTTCCTTGCAGACGCTGGGCGCCTCGGTCCTGCCTTTGCAGCCGGCCAATTGCGGTTTCGAGGTGGCGGTCAACGGTCGTCCAGGCTGGAGTGACTATTTCTCGCAGCGTCATGCCGGCCAGCCATTGAAGAACGTGGCCCTGCGTTGCAGCGACAGCCTGGGTCGGGAGTTCAGTCGCAAGGGCGAGTTCGTGTTGTCCGCCAGCGGCATCGAGGGCAGTCTGGTCTATGCCGCATCCGCGCTGCTGCGCGACGAGATCGCACGCAGCGGCAGCATCAGCTTGCTGCTGGATCTGCGACCCGATCTTGCGCTGGAGAAGGTCCATACCCTGCTTGCCCGTCCGCGCGGGGGCAAAAGCCTGGCCAACTGCCTGCGCGCCTGGTTTGGTCTGTCTCCGGCCGCGATTGCCCTGCTGCATGAATTGCTGGACCGAGCGCAGCTCGACGATCCGGCCCGCCTGGGCGCTGCCATCAAGGCCCTGTCGCTGACCCTGGTTTCTCCACGCCCGCTCGATGAGGCGATCAGCAGCGCCGGCGGGGTGGCCCTCGAGTCCTTGACTCCGCAGCTGATGCTGCAGGCCAGTCCCGGCCTGTTCTGTGCCGGCGAGATGCTGGACTGGGAGGCGCCCACCGGCGGCTATCTGCTGACGGCCTGCCTGGCGAGCGGCAAGGTGGCGGCCGAAGGGGTGCAGGACCACTTGCGGCAGGTTGGCGTTCGCCCTGCCGCGGCATAGGGCGGGCAGCGGAAGCCCGTCGCGCTGCGCCGCATTCCCGGTTTACTTGCCCCAGCTGTCCTTCAGGCCGACGGCGCGGTTGAACACCGGCTGGCCCTTGACGTGATCCTGGCGGTCGGCGACAAAATAGCCGTGACGCTCGAACTGGAACTTCTGGTCGGGTTCGGCGTTCGCCAGCGAGGGCTCGACATAGCCGGTCACGACCTTGAGGCTGTCCGGGTTCAGGCTGCCGAGGAAGTCCTTGCCGCCGGCATCGGGATGGGCGTCGCTGAACAGGCGGTCGTAGAGGCGAATCTCGGCTGCCACGCCGTCAGCCACGCCGACCCAGGTGATGGCGGCCTTGACTTTCACCAGATCGGCGCCCGGCGTGCCGCTCTTGGTATCCGGCACCAGCAAGGCCAGCACGGCGGTGATTCGGCCCGTGGCATCGCGCTCGCAACCGGTGCATTCGATCACGTAGCCGCCCTTGAGGCGCACCTTGTTGCCCGGGAACAGCCGCTTGTAGCCCTTCGGTGGCACTTCCTCGAAGTCCTCGCGCTCGATCCAGACTTCCTGGCCGATCGTGAACTGGCGCGCGGCCGGTTCGGCCATGCCCTCGGGCGGATGCGGCAGGGCTGGCAGGCTGCAGGGTTCCAGGTGGCCGGCGCCCATGACTTGGTCCCAGTTCGTCAGCACCAGCTTGACCGGATCGAGCACGGCCATGCCCCGATGCGCCCGGGATTCGAGATCCTCGCGCAGGCAGCCTTCGAGCGTGGAGTAGTCGATCCAGCTGTCGCTCTTGGTGACGCCGATGCGTTCGGCGAACAGTTGCAGCGCGGCCGGCGTGTAGCCACGCCGGCGCAGGCCGACGATGGTGGGCATGCGCGGGTCGTCCCAGCCGTTGACCTTGCCCTCGTTGACGAGCTGGGCCAGCTTGCGCTTGCTGGTGATGACGTAGCTGAGGTTCAGACGCGCGAATTCATACTGACGCGGTGCCGGCGCGGCCAGCAGGCCGGCCTCGATCAGGCGTTCCATCAGCCAGTCGTAGAAGGGGCGCTGGTCCTCGAACTCGAGCGTGCAGATGCTGTGCGTGATCTGCTCGAGCGCATCCTCGATCGGGTGCGCGAAGGTGTACATCGGATAGATGCACCATTTGTCGCCAGTGTGGTGGTGGGTGGCACGGCGGATGCGGTAGATCGCCGGGTCCCGCAGGTTGATGTTGGGCGAGTCCATGGCTATCCTGGCGCGCAGCACGGCAGCGCCATCGGCGAGTTCGCCGTCGCGCATCTGGCGAAAGCGGGCCAGGTTCTCGGCCGGCGTGCGGCTGCGGTAGGGGCTGTCGATGCCGGGCCTGGAGAAGTCGCCACGGTTGGCGCGCATCTCCTCCGGGCTCTGCTCGTCGACATAGGCCTGGCCGCGCTCGATCAGGGCCTCGGCGGCGCGGTACATGAAGTCGAAGTAGTCGCTGGCCTGGTAGGGGGCGGCGCTGCCAGGCGCCTGGTCGAGCTGGGCCCAGTCGAAACCCAGCCACTTGACCGCGTCGATGATGCTGTCGACGTACTCGGTGTCTTCCTTCTCGGGATTGGTGTCGTCGAAACGCAGGTGGCAGACGCCGCCGTAGTCACGCGCCAGGCCGAAGTTCAGGCAGATGCTCTTGGCGTGACCGATGTGCAGGTAGCCGTTGGGTTCGGGCGGAAAACGCGTGCGAATCCTGGCCGGATCGTGCGGCGCGCTGGCGTGGTGGGCCGCATCGCCGGGGCTGCCGGCCCAGCGCCGGCTGGCGTAAGTGCCCT
>JBDLVJ010000097.1:0-5923 GCA_039804875.1 Pseudomonadota bacterium
CGTGGGCAAGACGACGCTGGCGCAGGCGCTGGCACGCAGCTTCGGTCTGGCCTTCTCGCGGGTGCAGTTCACCTCCGACCTGATGCCGAGCGACCTGCTCGGGATCTCGATCTTCGAGCGCGCCAGCCAGACCCTGGTCTTCCATCCCGGGCCGCTGTTCGCCCAGCTGCTGCTGGCCGACGAGATCAACCGCGCCAGCCCGAGGACACAGAGCGCGCTGCTCGAGGCAATGGAAGAACAGCAGGTCTCGATCGAAGGCCAGACGCGGCCGCTGCCACGCCCGTTCTTCGTGATCGCGACCCAGAATCCGCACGATCAGGTCGGCACCCACCTGCTGCCCGATTCGCAGCTCGACCGCTTCCTGATGCGCATCCGGCTGGGCTATCCGGACCGCGCGGCCGAACGCAGCCTGCTGCGCGGACAGGACCGGCGCGGCCTGCTGCAGTCGCTGCCCGCGCTGCTCGACGCCGCGTCGTTCGCCCAGCTGCGGGCGGCGGCGCAGGCGGTGCAGGTCGGCGACGCCGTGCTCGACTACCTGCAGGACCTGATCGAGGCGACGCGCGACGGACGCTGGTTCCTGCAGGGACTGAGCCCGCGCGCGGGGCTGGCGATCCTGCGCGCGGCCAGGGCCCACGCGCTGCTGGAAGGCCGGGGCTACGTCGCGCCCGACGACATCGCCGCGATCCTGCCGCAGACCGCGGCGCACCGGCTCACGCCGCCGGCCTCCTGCGGACGCGGGGCGGTCGAACAGGTGCAAGCACTGCTGGCGGCCACCGCCCTGCGCTGAACAGAATCCCCATGCCGACCGATCCGCTGCCCCCCGACATCGACCTGGCGGGGTCCAAGCGGCATCTGCGGCAGCCAGGGCGCAACTGGCAGAACTGGTGGCTGCGGCGTCAGCCGACGCGCGACAGCCTCGAGCTGACCCAGCGCAACCTCTACATCCTGCCGACGCGCGCCGGACTGATGCTGGCGCTGACGCTGCTCGTGATGCTGGTCGGCAGCATCAACTACCAGCTCAACCTGGGCTATCTGCTGACCTTCCTGCTCGCCGGCTGCGCGGCGGTGGCCTTGCACCTGACGCACGCCAACCTCAACGGCTTGCGGCTGCAGCTGCGGGCGGGCGAGCCGGTCCATGCCGGTCAGGCGGCGCTGCTGACCGTCACGCTGCACAACCCCGGACGGCGCGCGCGCTACGGCCTCGCGCTGGGCTGGCTCGGACCCGGCATGACCGAGCACGGCGACCCGCCCTCGGTGGATTGGAGCGATCTGCCCGCGCAGAGCCAGGCCACGCGGCAACTGCGCTGCACGCTGCTCCAGCGCGGGCGCCATGCCCTGCCGGCGCTGCAGATCCAGGGCCGCTTTCCGCTGGGCATCTTTCGCGCCTGGTGCTGGTGGCGGCCAGCCGCGCTGCAGCTGGTCTACCCCGCGCCCGAGGTCCCGGCACCACCGCTGCCCGCCCCGAGCGGCCAGCGGGAAAGCCCGACCCGCACCGCGCGCAACGGCAACAGCGACGAATGGGAGGGGCTGCGCCCCTGGCGCCGCGGCGATCCGCTCAAGTGGGTGGCCTGGAAGAAAGTCGCGCAGCAGGCCGCCAGCGAAAGCGCGCCCTGGATCAGCCGCGAATTCAACCTGCCGCCGGACGGTCGCTGCTGGCTCGATCAGGCCCAGACCGGCCTGGCCGACACCGAGCGGCGCCTGAGTCGCCTGTGCGCCTGGGTGCTGGCCGCCGAGGCCCGGGGACTGGACTACGGCCTGCGCCTGGAGCAGCTCGAGATCGCGCCCGACCACGGGCCGGCGCACCGGCTGCGCTGCCTGGAGGCACTGGCGCTGTGTTGAAGGTCCCGCGTCCGCTGGCCGAGCTGTCACGCGAGACACGCGACACGCTGTTCCTGCTGGTCGTGGTTGCCTGGATACTGCTGCTGCACACGCCCTACCTGCCCGGCTGGAGCAGCGCGCTGAGCTGGACGCTGCTGCTCGGACGCTGCTGGCTGGCACTGAAACAGCGTGCGCTGCCGCATCCGGGCTGGCGCGGCGCGCTGTTGCTGCTGATCGTGGTCGCGACCTGGCTGCAATACCGCACCCTACTCGGCCAGCAAACCGGCGTGACCCTGGTCGTGCTGCTGCTGGCGCTCAAGACCCTGGAGCTGCGGGCCCCGCGCGACGCCCTGGTGGTGTTCTTTCTCGGCTTCTTCACGCTGCTGAGCCAGTTCTTCCACTCGCAGTCGCTGCCGACCGCGCTGGCCATGTTGCTCGCGCTGTGGGGCCTGCTGAGCGCGCTGGTCAACGCCCAGCTGCCGGTCGGGCGCCCGCCGCTGGCGCTGGCGGCCCGGATCGCGGGCCAGCTGATGCTGCTCGGCGCGCCACTGATGCTGGTGCTGTTCCTGTTCTTTCCGCGTCTGGGCCCGCTGTGGAGCCTGCCGGCCGATGCGCTCGGCGGACACGCCGGCCTGTCGGCCAGCATGCGAATCGGTCAGATCGCGCAACTCGCGCTCGACGACCGGATCGCGTTACGTGTGCGCTTCGACGATCCACCGCCCGCGCCATACGCGCTCTATTTCCGTGGTCCGGTGCTGAGCGCGTTCGACGGCATCGAGTGGCGCCCGAGTCCGTCGGCCGCCGATGCGCAGGCGGCCGGACTCCGGGTCGAGGGCGCGCCGGTGCGCTATCAGGTCACGCTCGAGCCCAGCGGCCTGCCCTGGCTGTTCCTGCTCGAGGCCAGCGCCCAGGCCCCACTGATCCCGGGCTACCTGGTCCGGATGAGCAGCGAACTGCAATGGCTCACGGACCGGCCCGTGACCGAACTGCTGCGCTACCAGGCACAAAGCTACCCGCGTTTTCGCCACGGCCCCGAGGTCGCCAGCCCGGTCCTGGACGAATGGCTGGCCTTGCCTCAGGGCTACAACCCGCGCACGCTGGCGCTGGCGGCGCTGTGGCGACAAGAGATCGACCAGACGCTGCGGCCCGCACAGGAATCAGGGCTGAGCAAGGTCGAGCGCGCGCTGACGCATCTGCGCCAGGGCGGCTACCGCTACACGCTGGAGCCCGGCCGCTTTGGCCGCGACAGCGCGGATGAATTCTGGTTCGATCGCCGCGCCGGCTTTTGCGAGCATATCGCGGCCAGCTTCGTGATCCTGCTGCGTGCGATGGGGGTACCGGCGCGCGTGGTCACGGGCTACCAGGGCGGCGAGCGCAATCCGGTCGATGGGCTCTGGAGCGTGCGCCAGAGCGACGCCCATGCCTGGGCCGAGGTCTGGCTGCCGGGGCGCGGCTGGACCCGGGTCGACCCGACCGCCGCCGTGCAGCCGCAGCGGATCGACGCCCTCGAACGCCTGCGGCCGGCGCCGGGACCACTGACCGAAGCCATGATCCGGGTCAGTCCCTCGCTGGCGGTGCAGCTGGGCCGGGTCTGGGAAGCGCTCGACGCCCGCTGGAAACAGTGGGTGCTCGACTACGGCCAGCAGCGCCAGTTCGACCTGCTACAGCGCCTCGGGATCGACGGCGCCGACCCCGGCGAGCTGCTGCGCCTGCTGTCCTGGCTGCTCGCGGCCCTCTGCCTGGCGGCGGCGGCCTGGGCGCTGTGGCGCACGCGCTCACGCGATCCCTGGCTCGCGCTATTGCAGCGGACACGGCACAGGCTGCGGCGCGCCGGCTATGAGGTCACGGCACAAGCCACGCCACGTCAGCTGGCCCAGCTGCTGGCCACGGACGGACGGACGGGCCGGCGCTTCGAGCCCCTGCAGGCCTGGCTGCTCGAGCTCGAACGCCAGCGCTACGATCCGGCCAGCCAGCGCCCGCTGGCCGAACTGCGGCGCGAGGCCCGTGCGCTGGACTGGCCCGGGCCCGAGCGGCCTGCCGCTGGCCCGGATGGCCCGGCCTGAACCGCGGCGCACTGGCTCCGCGGCCCGCGCCGAACCGGTCATCTGTATTACGCTTGCGGCTTTGCCTCTGCGTTCCCCATGCCCGACACCCTCACCTCCATGGCTCGCGCCGCCTCTGCTGTGTCCGCCGCCGGCCCCATGACCTTGCGCTCCACGACCGGCCGCTGCGGCCAGGCAATCGGCCAGACTCTCTGGCTGACCGCGCTGGGGCTGGCCCTGCTGGCCGCGACCCCGGCGACCGGTGCCAGCACCCAGAACGTCAAGCGTGGCCAGGCGGCGCCCGGGATCGAGCAAGGCGCCCAGCGTTATGGCAACCACGCCGCCGCACAGGCCCTCGCGGCCGAGATCGCGCAGCGCCGGGGCTGGGAGCAGGACTGGGTGCAGCACTGGATCGGGCAGGCGCAGCAATTGCCCAGCGTGAGAAGGCTGATCGCGCCGGCACAGCCCGGCACGGTCAAGAACTGGGCCGCCTACCGCGCGCGCTTTGTCGAGCCGGTCCGGATCGAGGCCGGCCGGCGCTTCTGGCAGGCGCAACGCAAGACGCTTGAGCGCGCCGAGGCGAGCTACGGCGTGCCTGCCTGGCTGATCGTCGGCATCATCGGCGTCGAGACGCTCTACGGCCGCCACACCGGCAACTACCGCGTGCTCGACGCGCTCGCGACGCTGAGCCTGGACTTCCCCGACAGCCACCCGCGCGCGGCCGAGCGCCAGGCCTATTTCCGCGGTGAACTCGAGGCCCTGCTCCAGCTCTCGCGCGAGCAGGGGGTAGCACCCGACGCCTGGCGTGGCAGCTATGCCGGCGCCATGGGCCTACCGCAATTCATGCCGAGCAGCTGGACCCGTCATGCGGTGGATTTCGATGGCGACGGCCGCATCGACCTGAGCGCCAGCGCAGCCGACGCGATCGGCTCGGTGGCGCATTACATGCAGCAGCATGGCTGGCGCAGCGGCATGCCCACCCATTACCCGGTCCGCCTGGAAGCCAGCGACGAGAACCTGGCCACCCTGCTGGCGCCCGACATCAAGCCCAGCTTCGACGCGGCACGCTTCCAGGCGCTGGGCGCCCGGCTGGAGCAGCCCGCCAGCCGGCATGTCGGCCCGCTCGCGCTGATCGAACTGCGCAACGGTGACCCGCTGCAAGGCGGATCGGCGCCCAGCCATGTCGCGGGCACCGAGAACTTCTACGTCGTCACGCGCTACAACTGGAGCAGCTACTACGCCCTGGCCGTGATCGAGCTGGGCCAAGCAGTGCAGGCCGCGCTGAGCGATCCGAGCGCGGCGCGCTGACAAGGCGCCGCACCGGCCCCGCCACCAGCCAGTCAATCCGGCGCCGAGGCGGGCGCACCGGCCGAGGACCCGGCCGCCAGACTGATCGCGGCGCGCAACTCCGCGCCATCGACCGACCGCGCCGCGCCAAAGCCCGCGATCTGGCGCGCGCCCTCGGGCCAGATCGCGACGAAACGGAAGTCCCCGAGTTGCGTCATCGGTTCGGCCTCGGGAAAGCGCGCCAGGTAGGCCGCGCGACAGCGCGCCCAGGACTCGCCGGCGGGCTCCAGCAGCCTGGCCTGTCCCAGCAACGTCAGGCGTGGCAAGGCATGGACCGGCTCGCCGGCCTGCTCGGACTGCATGACCAGCAGCGAGACCCGTGGCTGGCGCCGCATGTTGCCGCTGTGCTGCGCCAGCGCGCTGACATGCAGCACCAGCCAGCCCTGCCCGGGCTCGAGCGCGAACGGCACCATCGAGACGAAGGGAGAACCATCGGCCTCCAACGTGGCCAGGGCAGCCACCCGCTGGGTGCGCAGCAGCTCGACGGCGCCCTGCATCAGGCGCGAGCGATGTTCGGTCGGGACAGCGGTCGCCATGGTTTCGATCCTTCCTATTCAGCTTCGAGGCTGTCATCCATGGGCTAACATGGAGGCACCATGAACCAGCTCGACGCACTCAAACGATACACCACCGTGGTCGCGGACACCGGCGACTTCCTGCAACTGGAGCAGTTCCAGCCGCGCGACGCCACGACCAACCCCTCGCTGATCCTCAAG
>JBDLVJ010000098.1:0-2828 GCA_039804875.1 Pseudomonadota bacterium
TCGTCCACCCCGTCGGCGATCGCATCGTTGAGGCCGTAGTCGCGGCTTTCCTCGAACGGGCGGTAACGCTGCTCCACGGGAAAAGTCCGACCCGACACCATGATCACCGGCGCCGGCCCCCGGGCGGATTCGAAATGGCGCGCGAAGCGATCGGCATCGATCGTGGCCGAGGTCACGATCACCTTGAGGTCGGGGCGCCGGGGCAGGATCTGCTTGAGGTAGCCGAGCAGGAAGTCGATGTTGAGGCTGCGCTCGTGCGCCTCGTCGATGATCAGCGTATCGTAGGCCTGCAGCAGCGGATCGGTCTGGGTCTCGGCCAGCAGGATGCCGTCGGTCATCAGCTTGACCGAGGCGTTCTTGCCGAGGCGGTCGTGGAAGCGCACCTTGTAGCCGACCACCTCGCCCATCGGCGTCCTGAGCTCCTCGGCGATGCGGGTCGCGACCGAACTCGCCGCGATCCGGCGCGGCTGGGTGTGGCCGATCAGCTGGGGGCGCTGCCCGCGCTGTCCACGCGCCGGACGGCGCTCGCCGGCGCGCGCGGCGGGGTCGGCCGCCGCGTGGGCCGCCGCCCGGCCCTCGGCGCTGGCCAGCGCCTGACGCTGCGCCTGCCCGCCGCGCCCCATGGCCAGCGCGATCTTGGGCAGCTGGGTGGTCTTGCCCGAGCCGGTCTCGCCGCAGACGATGACGACCTGATGGCCGGCTATGGCGGCCTCTATCTCGTGGCGGCGCGCCGACACGGGCAGGGATTCGGGGAACTCGATGGTGAAAGAGGCGGACTGCAAGTGGCAAACTTCCGTGGGATGCGAAACCGTCGATTATCCTAAAGGGCCGCCACCCGCGCCCGCGCGCTCCACATTCACCGCATGTCCACCGTATTCAACTTCACTTTCGTGCCCTGGTTCCGCTCGGTGGCACCCTATATCCACAAGTTCCGCAACCAGACCTTCGTGGTCGGGCTGCCGGGCGAGGCGATCGCCGCCGGCAAGCTGCCCAACCTGGCGCAGGATCTGGCGCTGATCCAGAGCATGGGCGTGCGCCTGGTGCTGGTCCATGGTTTTCGGCCGCAGGTCAACGAGCAGCTGGCGATCAAGGGCCAGAGCCCGAGATACCACCACGGCATCCGCATCACCGACGGCGTGGCGCTCGACTGCGCCCAGGAGGCCGCCGGCCAGCTGCGCTACGAGATCGAGGCCGCCTTCAGCCAGGGCCTGCCCAACACGCCGATGGCCGGCGCCACGGTGCGGGTGATCTCGGGCAACTTCATCACGGCGCGCCCGGTCGGCATCATCGACGGCATCGACTACCAGCATTCGGGCCTGGTGCGCAAGGTCGATGTGCCGGGCATCATGCGCACGCTCGACATGGGCGCGCTGGTGCTGCTGTCGCCGTTCGGCTTCTCGCCCACCGGCGAAGCCTTCAACCTCAGCATGGAGGAGGTCGCCACCAGCGTCGCGATCGCGCTGAAGGCCGACAAGCTGCTGTTCCTGACCGAGGTGCCCGGCATCCGCATCCGCCCGCAGGAGCCCGCCAGCGAGGACAATCCGGTCGACACCGAGCTGCCGCTGGCGCAGGCGGTGCAGATCCTGGCCGACTCGCCGCGCGGCCTGGAGCCGACCGACACGGCCTTCTATCTGCAGCACTGCGTCAAGGCCTGCAAGGCCGGAATCGAGCGCAGCCACATCATCCCGTTCGCGGTCGATGGCGCGCTGCTGCTGGAGGTCTATGTGCACGACGGCATCGGCACCATGGTGGTCGACGAGAAGCTGGAGGAACTGCGCGAGGCGACGGCCGACGATGTCGGCGGCATCCTGCAGCTGATCGAGCCGTTCGAGAAGGACGGCACCCTGGTCAAGCGCAACCGGACCGAGATCGAGCGCGACATCGGCCACTACACCATCGTCGAGCACGACGGCGTGATCTTCGCCTGCGCCGCGCTCTACCCCTACCCCGAGGCCGCCACCGGCGAGATGGCCGCCGTCACGGTCTCGCCCCAGGTCCAGGGCCAGGGCGACGGCGAAAAGCTGCTCAAGCGCATCGAGCAGCGCGCCCGCATCATGGGCCTCGACAGCATCTTCGTGCTGACCACCCGCACCATGCACTGGTTCCTCAAGCGCGGCTTCGTCCAGGTCGACCCCGACTGGCTGCCCGAGGCGCGCAAGAAGAAGTACAACTGGGACCGCAAGTCGATGGTGCTGGTCAAGAAGCTCTGACCGCGCTGAAGCCGCCCGCTATAGCGCGGGCGAGCAGCCGGAATCAGGCCGCCACCGGCATCCGGATCAGATGGTCGAAGGCGCTCAGCGCCGCCTTGGCGCCCTCGCCCGCCGCGATCACGATCTGCTTGTACGGCACCGTGGTGCAGTCGCCGGCGGCGAACACGCCCGCCACGTTGGTGTGACCCTTGGCATCGACCATGATCTCGCCGAACTTGCTGAGTTCGAGCGTGCCCTTGAGCCACTCGGTGTTGGGCACCAGGCCGATCTGCACGAAGATGCCCTCGAGCTCGACATGGTACTCGGCGCCGCTGACGCGGTTCCGGTAGCGCAGGCCGTTGACCTTGCCGCCGGCGCCGGTGATCTCGGTGGTCTGGGCGCTGGTGTGGATGGTGACGTTGGGCAGGCTTTTCAGCTTGGCCACCAGCACCGCGTCGGCCTTCAGCTGGTCGCCGAACTCGATCAGCGTGACATGCGACACGATGCCGGCCAGGTCGATCGCGGCCTCGACGCCCGAGTTGCCGCCGCCGATGACGGCGGTGCGCTTACCCTTGAACAGCGGGCCGTCGCAATGCGGGCAATAGGCCACGCCCTTGTTCTTGTATTCCTGCTCGCCGG
>JBDLVJ010000099.1:0-4571 GCA_039804875.1 Pseudomonadota bacterium
GCGCCAGTAAGCCATGGCGGTGAAATAGCTTTCCCAGACACAGCCGTTGCAGCCACGGCCGCAGCAGCTGGTCGGCTCGGGCGGCGGCTCGCGCAATTCGATGCCGCAAGGGGCGGCCAGCGCGCGCGCCATCATGACCGCCGCCTGGGCGCAGGCCAGATCGGTGATGGGCAGCGCGCCCAGCTGGGCGGTGGTGTAGTGGCTCATGCCGGACGGGCTCAATAGTGGGGCGGTAGTTCATCGCGCAGGCTGCGGAAGGTCGGCGTGGCATTGTCGCTCCATTGACCGCGCAGAGCGGCGAGCTCGAGTTGCAATTGCTCGATCTGGCGCTGCTGCCGGTAGACCAGTTCGTTGAGCCGGTCGAGCAGGTCGTCGGCGAAGCTGGCCTTGATCTCGAGCTCGGCCAGCCGGTCATCGGTGCGCGGATCGGTGCCCATCAGTAGGCGTAGACGCCGTGACCGCTCTTGCGGCCCAGGCGGCCGGCCGCGACCATTTCCTTGAGCAGCGGACTGGCGCGGTACTTGCCGTCCTTGAACTCGTCGAAGTAGACGTTCATGATCGCCAGGCAGGTGTCCAGGCCGATCATGTCCGCCAGCGCCAGCGGGCCGATCGGATGGTTGCAGCCCAGCTTCATGCCGGCGTCGATGTCCTCGGCCGAGGCGACGCCCTCGGCCAGCACGAAGAAGGCCTCGTTGATCATCGGCACCAGGATGCGGTTGACCACGAAGCCCGGCGCGTTTCTCACGCTGACCGGGGTCTTGCCCAGCCGCAGCGCCAGCTCGCGGACCGCGTCATGGGTCGCGTCGCTGGTCTGCAGGCCGCGGATCACCTCGACCAGCGCCATCAGCGGCACCGGGTTGAAGAAATGCATGCCGATGAAGCGTTCGGCGCGCGCGGTCACGGCCGCGAGCTGGGTGATGCTGATCGAGCTGGTGTTGGTCGCGATCAGGGTTGCGGCCGGCAGCAGCCCGTCGAGCTGGCGCAGGATCCTGATCTTGAGCTCGAGGTTCTCGGTCGCCGCCTCGATCACGAGGTCGGCGCCCTTGAGCGCCTCGTAGTCCGTCGTGCCCTGCACGCGGGCCAGCGCGGCCTCGCGGTCGGCGGCGCTCAGCTTGTCCTTCTTGACCAGCCGCTCCAGGCTGGACTCCAGGGCGGCGAGGCCTTTTTGCACCGCGGCTTCGCTGATGTCGACCATCACGGCGCGGATGCCGCTGACGGCGCAGGCCTGCGCGATGCCATTGCCCATGGTGCCGGCACCTACGATGCCGACGGTTTGTATGCTGCTCATGAGGGTTCCTGCTAGGAGGTGGGACGGATCAAAGGACAAATTATGCCGGCTCGGCCCGCAGCGGCAGCTCGGCCCAGCGCAGGTCGGGGTCCTCCGGGTGGCGCGTGATCGCGAAGCCCAGGCTGCGCGCGAGGTCCAGCATGCCGGCGTTCTCCTTCAGGATGGTGCCGACCACGCGCTGGGTGCCGTTGGCGCGCAGGTAGCGGATCAGCTTGTCCATCAGGATCCAGCCCAGGTGCCTGCCCTTCATGTCCGAGCGCACGATCACGGCGAACTCGGCCTCGTCGTTGTTCGGGTCGCTGATGCCGCGCACCGAGCCGATGGTCTCCTCGACGCCCTCGGCATTCGTCAGGGTGGCGAGGAAGGCCATCTCGCGCTGGTAGTCGATCTGGGTCAGGCGCGCGAGCTCGGTGTGTTCGAGGTTGCGCCGGGCGCTGAACATGCGCATGCGCACGTCCTCGGGGTCGAGCTTGTGGAAGAAGTCCAGGTGCCTGGTCTCGTCCTCGGGCCGGATCGGACGCAGCGTCAGCGTGGTGCCCTGGTCCCAGGGCAGGGTCTCGATCAGGTGCCGGGGGTAGGCCCGGATCGCGAAGTTGGAGGCTCCCGCCGGCCTGGCCCGGCTCAGGCGTACGCGCGCGTCGAGCGCGAGCGCGCCCTCGTGGTTGACCATCAGCGGGTTGATGTCGAGCTCGGCGATCTCGGGAATATCGGCCAGCAGCTGCGACACCGCCAGCAGCACATGGACGATGGCGTCATGGTCGGCCGCCGGCACCTCGCGGTAGCCTTGCAGCAGCTTGGCGATGCGGGTGCGCCCGATCAGCGAGCGCGCTAGCGAGGTATTGAGCGGCGGCAGCGCCAGCGCGTGGTCGGCCACCACCTCGACCGATACGCCGCCGGCGCCAAACAGGATCACCGGACCGAACTGGGGATCCACGCTCGCGCCCACGATCAGCTCGTGCGAATGCGACTGCCGCACCATGGGCTGTACCGTGAAGCCTTCGATGCGCGCCTCGGGCTGGCGCTCGGCGACCCGTTGCAGCATCGCCTGCGCGGCGGCCATGACCTCGCTGGCGGCGTGCAGGTTCAGACGCACCCCACCGACATCCGACTTGTGCAGGATGTCGGGCGACAGGATCTTGAGCACGACCGGATAGCCCACGGTCTCGGCCGCATAGACCGCCGCCTCGGGTTCGGGGGGCACCACGCGCGTGGGCGTCACCGGCACGCCCGCCAGGCGCAGCAGCTCCTTCGATTCGGGCTCGGTCAGGACATCGCGGCCATCGGCCAGCACGAAGTCGATCAGCTCGCGCATGCGTGTCAGATCGGGTTGGCTGCCCAGCGGGTCGGAGTTGGGCATCTCCATCAGTTCGGCCTGGTGGCGGTGGTACTGGCGCAGGAAGGAGAAGGCGCGCACCGCTTCCTCGGGCGTGTTGTAGTCGGGGATGCCGGCCTGGCGGCACAGCCGCCTGGCCTCGCTCACCATGCTGCTGCCGAGCCAGCTGGTCAGCACGCGCGGCGGTCGCTGGCTGGCCAGCGGCAGCAGGGCCTGCGCGATTTCGGTGCTCGAGACGATGGCGGTCGGCGCCTGCACGAACAGCACCGCGCTGTCGCGCTGCTTGAGCAGCAGCTGCAGCGCGTCGAGGTAGCGCTGTACCGGCGCGTCGCCGACGATGTCGACCGGATTGCCGTGCGACCAGTTGGCCGGCAGCACGGCGTCGAGCTGACCGATCAGGCCGGGATCGAGCTCGGCCAGCTCGACGCCCGCGGTGGCGGCGGCGTCCGCCGCCATGACGCCGGCGCCGCCGCCGTTGGTCAGCACGATCAGCTTCTCGCTGCGGTTGTCGCGAAAGCGCGCCAGCAGCTCGGCCGACGAGAACAGCTGCAGCAGGGTGTGCACGCGCAGCATGCCGGCGCGCGAGATCGCGGCGTCGAACACCGCGTCCGAGCCGGCTAGGGCTCCGGTATGCGAGGCCGCCGCCTGCTGCCCCCGTGCCGACTGCCCGGCCTTGATCACGATCACCGGCTTGTTGCGCGCCGCCGCCCGCGCGGCCGACATGAACTTGCGCGCCGACTCGATCGATTCGATGTAGAGCAGGATCGCGCGCGTGCGCGAATCGCTGGCCAGGAAGTCCAGGATGTCGCCGAAATCGACGTCGGCGTGTTCGCCGAGCGAGACGAAATGCGAGAAGCCGATGCCGCGCGAGTTGGCCCAGTCCAGCATTCCCGTCACCAGCGCGCCCGACTGCGAGACGAAGGCGAGCTGGCCCGGTGCCGCGCTGGTGGGCGCGAAGCTGGCGTTCAGGCCCAGGTGCGGCACCAGCAGGCCGATGCAGTTGGGTCCCAGGATGCGCAGCGTGTGGGGCCGCGCCGCTTCCAGCATGGCCTGCTTCTGCTCGGGCGACAGGCCGGCCGTGATGACCACGGCGGCGCGCGTGCCCAGGGCGCCGAGTTCGGCGATCAGGCCCGCGACGGTCGCCGGCGGGGTGCAGATCACCGCCAGTTCGGGTCCCTTGCCGCACTGGGCCGCCAGGGCCCGCAGGTCGTGAAAGACCGGCCGGCCACCCAGTTCGGTCCGGTTCGGATTGACCGCGTGCAGCTCGCCCCGATAGCTGGTCGCCAGATTGCTCCAGACCGTGTGGCCCACGCTGTGCGGACGATCCGAGGCGCCGATGACAGCGACGCTGCGGGGGGAGAACAGGGAGTCGAGGTGGCGTGTGCTCATGGAAGTTGCCGTCTGGATGGGGGGAGGGTCTGTATTTGCTGCGGTGCAGCAATCAGCCTCATCATGCCCGAACCTACCGATGAAATGCTGACAAACATCAAGATCCTCCCGTGTTGTCGCCAAATCGACACAGGTTTGCCCGGGTCCGGGCCGTCGCCGCGCCGGCCTGCCGTCCCGGGGTCTCAGTCCGACGTCGGCTTGAGCGCGAGTCCGGCCTGATAGAGCGCATTCTTCGCGCCGCCCGTGATCTCGGCCGCCAGCCTGGCCGCCCCCTTCAGCGGCAGCTCGGCCAGCAGCAGCTTGAGCACGCGCAGCGCCTCGGCGTCCGGCCCGTCCTCCGACGCGGCGACGCGCGCCAGCGGGTGCAGCACCAGCGCGAATTCGCCCTTGCCATGCATCGGATCGGCCGCCAGCCAGCCGGCAAGCTCGTCGCAGCGCAGCATGACGAGTTGCTCGAACTGCTTGGTCAGCTCGCGTCCCAGCGTGACACGGCGCTCGCCCAGCTCGATCAGGTCCCTGGCCAGTTGCTGGATGCGGTGCGGCGCCTCGAGCAGCACGCAG
>JBDLVJ010000100.1:0-4544 GCA_039804875.1 Pseudomonadota bacterium
CCTTCTCGTCCTCGGTCAGCACGGCGTGACTGGACGCGAGCGGATTGAGCATCAGCCGGTCGACCTCGAGACCACAGCGCCGCACGCACTTCATGATGTTCTCGGCCGCGCTCTGGGCCCCGGTCACGATGTGGACCCTGGCGTCGAGGCGGATGCCGCTCATGCCGACCGGCTCCTTGACTTCCTGGCCGTCGATGACGAACTCCTGCGGCTCGGCCAGCAGCAGGCGCTGGTCGTTCGGGATGTTGATCGCCTTGGCGGCCTCGACCACCCGCGTGACATCGGCCGGCATGACCTCGCGGTCCTTGACCGGCACCATGCCGCTGGAGTTCATGCCACGGATATGGCTGCCGGTGATGCCGGTGTAGACCCGCGCGATATGGCAGTCGGCCATCAGCTCGGCCTCCTTGAGCGCCTGCTGGATGCTGGCGACAGTGGCATCGATGTTGACCACCACGCCGCGCTTGAGGCCACTGCTCGGCGCGAAGCCGAGCCCGGCCAGCTTGAGCCGTCCGTCGGCCTGGACCTCGGCGACCAGCGCCATGATCTTGGCGGTGCCGATGTCGAGTCCGACCACGATGTCTTTCTGTTCCTTGGCCATGTACTGTTGCCTCGATTATTTTCTGCGGACCCGGGCGGCGAGCGCCGCCGCGGCCTTGTCATCTGTGACCGTCTGGACGCCGCGCATGCGCACGGCGTATCCGTCGGGGTAGCGCAGGTCGGCGGCCTCCAGGGCACGGCCGCCGTAGCGCGTCGTCAGCTGGGGCACGGTCGAACTGAAGCGCTGGGCGCGCGCCAGCAAGTCGGCGGCGCTGCCGCGGCCGAGCTCGATCAGCGCGCCACCCGCCAGCCTGGCCTGCCAATGACCGCTGGCGCCGAGCTCGAGCTGACTGAGCGGCTGCCCGAGCGGTTGCAGCAGCGGCTGCAACTGGCGGTAAAGCCCATAGACCCGGTCCGAGCCGCCCTCGGGGCCGATCAGCTCGGGCCAGGCCTCGGACTGCCGCTCACCGGGGTCGGGGTCGGCCTCGAACACCCCGCCCTGGCGATTGACGAGTTTGCCACTTCCGGCCTCGCCCCACCAGGCGACCGCCTCGTGTTCCCGCAGCGTCACATGCAGGCGGTTCGGGAACTCGCGCCGCACCACGGCCTGGCGCACCCAGGGCATGGTCTCGAACAGGCGCTTGACCTCCTGCAGGTCCAGCATCAGGAAGCTGCCACGCAACTGCGGCGCCAGGTAAGCGCGCACGCTCACCTCGCTCTGGTGCTCGACCTCGCCATCGACGACGACGCGCCCCAGGGCCCAGTGCGGGTGATGCGCGATCCACCAGGCGAGACTGCCGAGCGCGGCCAGCGCCACGCTCAGGAACAGGGCGCTGGCCAGCCCGTTCATGATGCGGACGTCAAACGGCAGGGCAGAACGGCTTGTCATCTCAGTCTCCGGCGTGCGCGGGCAGCGGGTTGTCCAGGCTGGCCAAGGCCAGCAGCCGCAGGCAGAGCTGCTCGTAGCTCAGGCCGGCCGCGCGCGCCGACATCGGCACCAGCGAGTGACTGGTCATGCCGGGCGAGGTGTTGATCTCGAGCAGATAGGGCTGGCGGGTGCTGGCGTCGATCATGACATCGGCGCGGGCCCAGCCACGGCAGCCCAGGGTGCGGAAGGCCTTCAGCACCAGCGCCTGGATGGCGGCCTCCTCGCCGGCGGGCAGATCGCAGGGCACGATGTAATGGGTGTCGTCGGTGAAGTACTTGTGCTCGTAGTCGTAGTTGCCGTCGGGCGCGACGATGTGGATCACCGGCAGCGCGCGCGCCTGCGCGCCCGTGCCCAGCACCGGGCAGGTGACCTCGTCACCGGCGACGAACTGCTCGCACAGCACCTCGGGGTCGTGGCGCGCGGCCAGCGCATAGGCCTGGGCGCATTGCGCCGCATCGGTCACCTTGGTCAGGCCCAGGCTGGAGCCCTCGCGCGCGGGCTTGACGATCATCGGGGCGCCGAGCTCGGCCAGCGCCGCGACCGTCTGCTCGACGCTGTCGACCTGGCGCCAGGCCGGCGTCGCGAGGCCCTCGGCCAGCCAGATGCGCTTGGTCATGATCTTGTCCATCGCGACGCTGGACGCCAGCACGCCGGAGCCGGTGTAGGGAATGCCCATCAGCTCCAGCGCGCCCTGCACCGTGCCGTCCTCGCCAAAGCGGCCGTGCAGGTTGATGAAGGCGCGCGCGAAGCCTTCGCGCTTGAGCTCGCCCAGATCGCGCCGCGCCGGGTCGAAGGCCCGCGCATCGACGCCCTGGGCCAGCAGCGCGGCCAGCACGCCCTGGCCCGACATCAGCGAGACCTCGCGCTCGGCCGAATGGCCGCCCATCAGCACCGCGACCTTGCCCATGGCCTTGGGATCGAGTGGGAGAGTCGCGCTCATGCGGCCACCTCCTTCACGCCGGCGGTCGCGGCGGCCAGCGCCACGACCTGGGCCGGCACCGCGCCGATCGTGCCCGCGCCCATGCAGAGCACGACATCGCCGTCGCGCGCGTTGTCGAGCACGGCCTGCGCCATGTCGCCGATCGGATCGACGAAGACCGGCTCGACCTTGCCCGCCACGCGCAGCGCGCGCGCCAGGGCCCGGCCGTCGGCCGCCACCAACGGCGCCTCGCCGGCGGCGTAGACCTCGGCCAGCAGCACCGCGTCGGCCTGGCCGATGACCTTGACGAAATCCTCGAAGCAGTCGCGGGTGCGGCTGTAGCGGTGCGGCTGGAAGGCCAGCACCAGGCGCCGGCCCGGAAAGGCACCGCGCGCGGCGGCCAGCGTGGCGGCCATCTCGACCGGATGGTGGCCGTAGTCGTCGACCAGGGTCGCGGCGCCGCCCGAGGGCAGCGCGACCTCGCCGTAGCGCTGGAAACGCCGGCCCACGCCCTTGAACTGGGCCAGCGCCTCGAGCAGCGCCGCGTCGGGCACGCCGAGCTCGACCGCGACCGCGATCGCGGCCAGCGCGTTCAGCACGTTGTGCTGGCCCGGCAGGTTCAGCACCACCTCCAGCTCGGGCAGCTCGATGCCGTTGCGGCGCTGGACGCGGAACTGCATCTGGCCATCGACCGCGCGGATGTCGAGCGCGCGCACCTGCGCGTCCTCGGCGGTGCCGTAGCTCGTGATCGGCCGCTCGATGCGCGGCAGCAGCTCGCGGACGACCGGGTCATCGATGCAGACCACCGCCGCGCCATAGAAGGGCATGTGGTGCAGGAACTCGACGAAGGCATCCTTGAGCCGGCCGAAGTCATGGCCGTAGGTCTCCATGTGGTCGGCGTCGATGTTGGTGACGACGGCCAGCACCGGCAGCAGCTTGAGGAAGGAGGCGTCGGACTCGTCGGCCTCGACCACGATGTAGTCGCCCGAACCGAGGCGCGCATTGGCGCCGGCGCTGTTGAGCTTACCGCCGATCACGAAGGTCGGATCGAGATCGGCCGCGGCCAGCACGCTCGCGACCAGGCTGGTAGTGGTGGTCTTGCCGTGGGTGCCGGCGATCGCGACGCCCTTCTTCATGCGCATGAGCTCGGCCAGCATGACGGCGCGCGGCACCACCGGGATCAGCTTGGCGCGCGCGGCCAGCACCTCGGGGTTGTCGGCCTTGACGGCGGTCGAGGTGACGATGCAGTCGGCGCCCCCGATGTAGTCCGCGTTGTGACCCTGATGCACGCGGGCACCGAGCTCGATCAGGCGGCGCGTGACGGCGCTGTCGCCGAGGTCGCTGCCCGAGATGCGATAGCCCAGGTTCAGCAGCACTTCGGCGATGCCGCTCATGCCGGCGCCGCCGATGCCGACGAAATGGATATGCCGGATGGCATGTTTCATGTTCAGGTTCTCTCTTTCTGTTCCAGCAGGCGCTCGCAGGCGGCGACCATGGCCTCGACCGCATCGGTCTGGCGCAGGGCATGGGCCTTTTCGGCGCGGGCCAGCAATTCGGTCCGGTCCAGACCTTGCAACAGGTAGGCCAGGCCTTCGGGGGTGAGTTCGGTCTGCGGCAGCAGCCAGCCCGCGCCGGCATCGACCAGGAAGCGGGCATTGTGGGTCTGATGATCGTCGACCGCGTGCGGAAAGGGGACAAAGACCGCCGCCGCGCCGATCGCGGCGAGTTCGGTCACGGTACTGGCGCCGGCACGCGCGATCACGAGGTCGGCGTCGGCGAAGGCCTGCGCCGTGTCGCGGATGAAGGGGGTCAGCGTCGCCTGCACATCGGCCTCGGCATAGGCGGCGCGCAGCGCATCGATCTGCTTCTCGCCACCCTGGTGGGTCACGATCGGGCGTTGCTCGAACGGGATCAGGCCCAGCGCGCGCGGCAGCACCTGGTTGAGCGCCTGCGCGCCCAGGCTGCCACCGACCACCAGCAGGCGCAGCGGGCCGCTGCGACCCGCGAAGCGCCCGGCCGGCTCGGGCTGCTGCAGGAATTCGGCCCGCAGCGGGTTGCCGACCCACTCGCCGCCCGGCAGCGCATCAGGGTAGGCGCTGAAGGAACGTTCGGCCAGCCTGGCCAGCCAGCGGTTCGACATGCCGGCGATCGAGTTCT
>JBDLVJ010000101.1:0-9709 GCA_039804875.1 Pseudomonadota bacterium
CTGCTGAACTTCCTGATGGCCGTGGTGGCGGTGCTGGGCATGTCGCAATTCGCGGCCTGGGGTCTGCATCTGTCGACCGCGCCCTTCAGCCTGATCGGGATCGCGCTGGCGATCTTCCTGGGTTTTCGCAACAGCGTCAGCTATGACCGGTTCTGGGAGGCGCGCAAGCTCTGGGGCATGCTGCTGGTGACGGCGCGCTCGCTGTTGCGCCAGGCCCAGACCCTGACCGGGCGCAAGGCGGACGATCCGGCCGTGCGCGAGTTCTCGGCCCTGCTGATCGCCCTGGCCTATCAGCTCAAGCACCAGCTGCGTCAGACTCCGGCCCAGGCCGATCTGGCCCGGCTGCTGCCTCCAGTCCTGGCCCGGCGCCTGGGCCAGGCGAGCTATCCCTGTGTGCTGCTGCTGCGCGAGATGGCGCGTTGGCTGCAGGCGCAGCATGCCGCCGGCCTGTTGTCCGATATCCGCTGGCAGGCGATGGATGCCAACCTCAACGAGCTGACCGCCTATCACGGCGGCTGCGAGCGGCTTGCCAGCACCCCGATTCCCTACGCCTACAGCGTGCTGCTGCATCGCACGGTCTATGTCTACTGCACGCTGCTGCCGTTCAGCCTGCTTGATTCGGTCGGGGTGCTGACCCCGCTGATCTCGGTCTTTATTTCCTATGCCTTCATGGCGCTGGACGCGATCGCCAGCGAGCTCGAGGAGCCCTTCGGCACCGAGCCCAACGATCTCGCGCTCGATGCGATCTGCATCACGATCGAGCGCAGCCTGCTCGAGCTCGGCGATGTCGATCCGCTACCCGAGCCGCACCAGCCGAACCAGGACTATGTGCTGACCTGAGGCGGCCGGGCTCAGCCGGCGTGTTGTTCCAGGAAGCGCTGGGCGTCGAGCGCGGCCATGCAGCCGGTGCCGGCGCTGGTGATGGCCTGGCGGTAGATGTAGTCCTGCACGTCGCCAGCGGCGAACACGCCCGGCACGCTGGTCTGGGTCGCGAAGCCGTCCTGGCCGCCGTGGGTGCGCAGGTAGCCGTCCTTCATTTCGAGCTGGCCCTCGAAGATGCCGGTGTTGGGGCTGTGGCCGATCGCGATGAAGCAGCCCATCAGTGCCAGCTCCTCGGTGGCGCCGGACTGGACGCTCTTGAGCCGCACACCGGTCACGCCGGAGGCGTCGCCCAGCACCTCGTCGAGCACGCTGTGCAGCTTGAGCTCGATGTTGCCGTGCTTGACCTTGTCCATCAGCTTGTCGATCATGATGGCTTCGGCCTTGAACGAGTTGCGTCGATGCACCAGCGTGACCTTGCGCGCGATGTTGGACAGGTAGAGCGCTTCCTCGACCGCGGTGTTGCCGCCGCCGACGACGCAGACATCCTGGCCACGGTAGAAGAAGCCGTCGCAGGTGGCGCAGGCGCTGACGCCACGGCCCATGAAGGCTTCCTCGGACGGCAGGCCCAGGTAGCGCGCCGAGGCGCCGGTCGCCAGGATCAGCGCATCGCAGCTGTACTGGCCGGAGTCGCCGGTCAGCACGAAGGGGCGCTTGGACAGGTCGACGGCATTGATGTGATCGAACACCATTTCGGTGTTGAAGCGCTCGGCATGCTGCTGAAAGCGCTGCATCAATTCGGGGCCCTGCACGCCCATGACATCGGCCGGCCAGTTGTCGACCTCGGTCGTGGTCATGAGCTGGCCGCCCTGGGCCATGCCGGTGATCAGCAGCGGGTTGAGGTTGGCGCGCGCGGCGTAGATGGCGGCGGTGTAGCCGGCCGGACCGGAACCTAGGATCAGGACTTTGGCGTGTTTCATGTCGATGTTCTCTAATAGGAGGCGCTATTGTAGAAAAGCGGCCATGTCCTTGCGCGGCTCTCATGATCGCTCGGTTAAGCTTGCGCACTTGCATTTATGACATATTCTCTCAATACCCTTAACGCCGACAGTGAAGGCCGTGGCCCTGGCGGCCTGGTCCGTTTCGTCCAGGATTCCAGCCTGCTGCTGGCGGCAGCCGGTCTGCTGTTCTGGCTGCTGGCCCTGCTCAGTCACAATCTGGCCGATCCGGCCTGGTCGACCTCGGGGTCGGTCGCGGTGACCCATAACTGGGGCGGCCGCTTCGGCGCCTGGTTAGCCGACCTGAATTTCACCCTGTTCGGCCTGTCGGCCTGGTGGCTGCTGCTGGCCTCGCTGCGGGCCTGGCTGGCGGCGCTGGCGGTAGCGCTGCGTGGCCCGGCCTCGAAGACCGAGGAGCCGGCTCCTGGCTGGCCCCGGCGGGTCTGGCGCCAGCTCGGGCCCTGGTCCGGCTTCCTGTTGCTGATGAGCGCGAGCTGCGTGCTGGAATGGGCCTGGCTCTACCGCTTCGATCAGGCGCTGCCGGCGGGGGCTGGCGGCGTGTTCGGGGCCCAGCTCGGGGGCTGGTGCCTGCGCTGGCTCGGCCCGTCCGGGTCCGTGCTGCTCGGGCTGCCGCTGTGGCTGGCGGCCTCATCCCAGGTGTTCCGTTTCTCCTGGGCCACGCTGGCCGAGGGCCTTGGTGACTGGCTCGAGCGCGGCTTCCTGCTGGCACGCCAGCGGCTGGCGGCCGGCGCGGACCAGCGCATCGGCCAGCAGGCGACGCGCCAGCGCGAGCGCGAGGAAGCGGCCCACCAGGCCCAGGCACCGCGCGCGCCCCGTGGTCGGACCGAGCCCGAAATGGCGCCCTGGGATGCCGGTCCGGCGCTCGCGCCCGAGGCGGCGGCGGAGCCGCCCGCCAAGCCCGGCAAGTTCGCGCGCCTGGCGCAGCTGGTGCAGCGCCTGCCGCTGCAGGAAAAGGCCCGTGATCCGGTCGCCGGGCGGCTGGAGCCGGGGGGGGCGCAGGCCGGCGGCTTCGGCCATCCCGCCGCAGAGCCGCCACCGCCCGCCAGCCGGGCCGCGCCGCCGCGCCAGTCACCGCCGGTACCATTGTCATCCCAGCCGCTTCAACCGTCCTACCCGCCGCCGCCGGCTGCGCCGCAGCGGGCCAGGCCGCCGACCGACTCCGCGCTGCCCCAGGTCGATCTGCTCGATCCGGCGCAGCGCCAGTCCGCCACGGTCTCGCCCGAGACGCTGGAGATGACCAGCCGGCTGATCGAGAAGAAGCTCGGCGACTTCGGCGTCGAGGTCCAGGTGGTCGCGGCCCAGCCCGGCCCCGTCATCACGCGCTACGAGATCGAGCCGGCCATCGGCGTCAAGGGTTCGCAGGTGGTCAACCTGGCCAAGGACCTGGCGCGCTCGCTCTCGCTGGTGTCGATCCGCGTGATCGAGACCATCCCGGGCAAGAACCTGATGGCGCTCGAGCTGCCGAACGCCAAGCGCCAGACCATCAAGCTCAGCGAGATCCTGGGCTCGGAGATCTACCAGGAGGCCAAGAGCCTGCTGACGATCGGACTGGGCAAGAACATCGCCGGCGAGTCGGTGGTGGCCGACCTGGCCAAGATGCCGCATTGCCTGGTCGCCGGCACCACCGGCTCGGGCAAGTCGGTCGGCATCAACGCGATGATCCTGTCGCTGCTCTACAAGGCCGATGCCAAGGATGTGCGGCTGATGCTGATCGATCCCAAGATGCTTGAGCTCAGCGTCTACGAGGGCATCCCGCACCTGCTGTGTCCGGTCGTGACCGACATGAAGCAGGCCGCCAACGGCCTGAACTGGTGCGTGGCCGAGATGGAGAAGCGCTACCGCCTGCTGAGCAAGGTCGGCGTGCGCAACCTGGCCGGCTACAACGCCAAGATCGCCGAGGCGCGGGCGCGCGGCCTGTCGCTTCCCAATCCCTTCAGCCTGACGCCCGGGGCGCCGGAGCCGCTCGAGCGCCTGCCGCATATCGTGGTCGTGATCGACGAGCTGGCCGACCTGATGATGGTGGTCGGCAAGAAGATCGAGGAGCTGATCGCGCGGCTGGCGCAGAAGGCGCGCGCGGCCGGCATCCACCTGATCCTGGCCACCCAGCGCCCGAGCGTCGATGTGATCACGGGCCTGATCAAGGCCAATATCCCGACCCGGATCTCGTTCCAGGTCAGCAGCAAGATCGACAGCCGCACCATCCTGGACCAGATGGGGGCCGAGGCCCTGCTCGGCATGGGCGACATGCTCTACATGCCCAGCGGCACCGGCTATCCGATCCGGGTCCATGGCGCCTTCGTCAGCGACGACGAGGTGCACCGGGTGGTCAGCTACCTCAAGGAGCAGGGCGGCGAGCCCGACTACATCGACGGCATCCTGGAGGGCGGCACCGCCGAGGGCGAGGGCGGCGATCTCGCGGCCGACGGCGAGGGCAATGGCGAGAAGGACCCGCTCTACGATCAGGCGGTCGCGGTGGTGCTGCAGGACCGCAAGGCCAGCATCAGCTATGTGCAGCGCAAGCTCAAGATCGGCTATAACCGTTCGGCGCGCCTGCTGGAGGACATGGAAAAGGCCGGTCTGGTCAGCGCGCTGACCACCAGCGGCCAGCGCGACATCCTGGTCGCGGCGCGTGGCGGCGACTGAGCCTGATCCCTCCCTGGCCTGGGTCATGGGGGGCCGGCTGGTCGCCAGCTGGCGGGTGTTACCCACTTTTACATTCATGTGGCGGCCCGGCAGGAACCCGCTGGCGCCGCCCCGCTCACAGATCACATGCCCTTGCTCCAACCTTTTCCGCGCCTGATGGCTTCCCTGGCCTTGCTGGCCGCTGTCCTGAGCTGGACCCTGCCGGCCCGCGCCGATGGACTGTCCGATCTCGAGTCCTTCCTGCGCCAGGCCCGCCAGGGCCGCGCCAGCTTCACCCAGGTCGTGACGCCGCCCCGGCGCGAGGGCGAGGCGGCCTCGCGTGGCAAGACCAGCAGCGGCAGCTTCGAGTTCCTGCGGCCCAGCCGCTTTCGCTTCCACTACCTCAAGCCCTTCGAGCAGCTGATCGTCGCCGACGGCCAGACCCTCTGGCTCTACGACGCCGACCTGAACCAGGCCACCGCGCGCCAGCAGCAGGAGGTGCTGGGCAACACGCCGGCGGCGCTGATCGCGACCGCGTCCGACCTCAAGGGTCTGTCCGGCCTGTTCACGCTGGCCAACGCGCCCGACGCCGAGGGCCAGCAATGGGTGCTGGCGACGCCGAAGTCGCGCGACGGCCAGTTGCAGTCGGTCCGGCTCGGTTTTCGCCAGGGCCAGCTCGCGACGCTCGAGATGCTCGACAGCTTCGGCCAGCGTTCGGTGATGCAGTTCGGTCCGCTCGATGCCCAGGCCGGTCTCAAGCCCGGGCATTTCGCCTTTCAGCCGCCGGCCGGCGCCGACGTGCTGCGCCAGTGAGCCCGCGGCGGCGCCGACGGTCCGCGCTGTTGGCCGTGATGGTGCCCTGACCCCATGCCCTCCATGCCCCGGGCGTCGCTGGGATCAATCGCCTTGCGCTAAGCTGGACGGATGATGCGCAAGTTTTCTCCTTCTGTCTGGGCGCTGGCCTGGCGCTCGCTCTGGCGCGACTGGCGCGCCGGCGAGCTGACCCTGCTGTTGCTGGCCGTCACGCTCGCGGTGGCGGCGCTGAGCGCGGTCGGTTTTTTTGCCGATCGACTGCAGGGGGGATTCCAGCGTGATGCCGGGGCCCTGCTGGGCGGCGACCTGGTCGTGCGCAGCGATCAGCCGCTGCCGGCCGATTTCCTGCAGCAGGTGCAGGCGCGCGGCCTGCGCAGCACGTCCCATCTGAGCTTTCCGACCATGGCGCGCGCGCCTGATGCGCTGGGCGGCGCGGCCCGCCTGGTCGCGCTCAAGGCGGTCGCGGCCGGCTATCCGCTGCGCGGCGAGCTGCTGGTGGCCGATCAGCCCGGCGCGCCGGGCCGTCCCGCACCGGCGCTGCCCGCGCCGGGATCGGTCTGGGTCGAGCCGGGCCTGCTCGACACCCTGGGCCTGCAGGTCGGGCAGGAGCTGCTGCTCGGCGACCACGGTCTGCGCATCGCGGGCCTGCTGCTGCAGGAGCCCGATCGTGGCGCCGGTTTCATGAGCTTTTCGCCGCGGGTGCTGATGAACCAGGTCGATCTGGCCGCGACCGCCCTGGTCCAGCCGGCCAGCCGGATCAGCTACCGGCTCGCGCTCGCGGGCGAGGCCGCGACGGTGCGCGCCTATCGCGCCTGGGTCGAGGCCCGGCTGGCCCGGGACGGCCTGCGCGGCATCGGGCTCGAGTCGCTCGAGAGCGGCCGGCCCGAGATGCAGCAGACGCTGGAGCGGGCCGAGAAATTCCTCAATCTGGTCGCCTTGCTGGCGGCGCTGCTGAGCGCGGTGGCGGTCGCGATGTCGGCCCGGCTCTATGCCTTGCGCCATCTCGATGACTGCGCCCTGCTGCGCGTGCTCGGGCTGTCCCAGGGCCTGATGGCGCGCTCCTATGCGCTGGCCTTCGGCCTGGCCGGGCTGCTGGCCGGCCTGTTCGGCGTCCTGCTGGGTTATCTGGCGCATTACGGCTTTGTCTGGCTGCTGGCCGAGCTGATCCAGACCAGCCTGCCGGCGCCCGGCGTCTGGCCGGCCATCTTCGGCCTCGGCGTGGGCCTGACGCTGATGCTGGCGTTCGGCCTGCCGCCGGTGCTGCAGCTGTCCCAGGTGCCGCCGCTGCGCGTGATCCGGCGCGAGCTCGGGGCGCCGAAACCGGCCTCGCTCGCGGTGCTGGGCCTGGGCGCGCTGGGCTTTGCCGGCCTGCTGCTGCTGGCCAGCCGCGACCTCAAGCTGGGCCTGATCGCGGTCGGCGGCTTCGCGCTGGCGCTGCTGCTGTTCGCGGCGTTGGCCTGGCTGGCCGTGCTGCTGCTGCGCCGCCTGCCGGGGCGGGCCGGCGCGCCGTCCTGGCTGTCGCTGGCGGTGCGGCAGTGGACCGCGCGCCCGGGCTATGCGGTGGTGCAGGTCAGCGCGCTGTCGGTGGGCCTGCTGGCGCTGGTGTTGCTGGTGCTGCTGCGCACCGACCTGATCGCGAGCTGGCGCGCGGCCACGCCGGCCGACGCGCCCGACCGCTTCGTCATCAGCATCCAGCCGGCGCAGGCCGATGCCTTCCAGCGCGAGCTGCGCCAGCAGGGCGTCGCGCGCTACGACTGGTATCCGATGATCCGAGGCCGGCTGGTCACGATCAATGGTCGCCCGGTCAGCGCCCAGGACTACGGCGACGAGCGCGCCAGCCGGCTGATCGAGCGCGAGTTCAACCTCTCGCACAGCACCGAGCTGCCCGCACACAATCCGCTGCTGGCGGGGCGCTGGCAGCCGAACGAGGCCGACGGCATCAGCCTCGAGAGCGGCCTGGCCGAGACCCTGGGGCTCAAGCTCGGCGACCGGCTGGGCTTCGACATCGCGGGCGTGCCGCGCGAATCGATCATCACCAGCCTGCGCCAGGTCGACTGGAGCTCGATGCGGGTCAACTTCTTCGCGATCTATCCGGTCGCGGCCATTCCCGGCGCGCCGCTGAGCTACATCAGCGCCTTCCGTGCCCCAGAGCGAGCCGGTTTCGATTCGGCGCTGCTGCGAGCCTTTCCCAACATCACGCTGATCGATCTGAGCCGCACGCTGGCGCAGCTGCAGCAGGTGCTGAACCAGGTGATCCGTGCCGTCGAGGCGCTGTTCGGCTTCACGTTGCTGGCCGGGCTGGTGGTGCTGTTCGCGGCGATCGCGGCCACGCGCGGCGAGCGCGAGCGCGAGTTCGCGATCCTGCGCGCGCTCGGGGCCCGCTCCAGCCTGCTGCGCCGGGTGCAGCGCGCCGAGCTGCTGGGCGCCGGCCTGCTGGCGGGCACACTGGCGTCCGGGGTGGCGCTGGTCGTGAGCTGGGTGCTGGCGCGCCAGGTGTTCAACCTGGCCTGGAATCCGACGCCCTGGGTGCCGCTGGGTGGCGCGCTGGCGGGCAGCCTGCTGGCGCTGGCCGCCGGCTGGTGGGGCCTGCGTGGCGTGCTGCGCACGCCGGTGGCGCAGACGTTGCGCCGCGCCAGCGACTGAAGCCGGCGCGGGGTATAAACGCCGCCATGCAGACCCATGACACCCACGACGGGACGGCACAGCCGCCCGCGACCCCTTTTGACTGGCTGGGCGGCGAGAGCGCCGTCTTGGCCCTGGTCGAGCGCTTCTACGACCTGATGGAGCTCGATCCGGCCTACCGCGAGCTGCGCGCCAGCCATGGCGCCAGCCTGCGGGAGGCGCGCCAGAAGCTGGGCTGGTTCCTCTCCGGCTGGCTGGGCGGACCGCAGCATTACGTCGAGCGCTTCGGCCACCCGCGCCTGAAGATGCGACACATGCCGTTCAAGATCGGCATCGTCGAGCGCGACCAGTGGCTGGCCTGCATGGACCAGGCCATGGCCGAGACCGGCGTGCCCGAGGCGCTGCGCCAGCGCCTGCAACAGAGCTTTTTCGCGACCGCCGACTGGATGCGCAATCAGCCCGGGGCCTGAGTCATGCCGGCCTTGAGGCGCGCCATCAGGCGCTGGCGCGGCCCGGACCGCGCGCGGCAGGCGCCGACGCCGCTGCCATGATCGCACGCCTGTCGCTGACCACGCGCCTGACCCTGCTCCACGGCCTGGTGTCAGCCCTGCTGCTGCTGGGCATGGCGGGACTCATCGCCGTGGCGGTGGACCGGCATTTCGAGGCGCTTGATCGCCACACCCTGCACGACAAGATCGAGCTGATCCAGGACATCGTCGCCAAGTCGGGTTCGGCGCCCGATCTGCGCGGCCGGCTCGACGACGCGCTGCAGAATCATCCGGGGCTGTTCGTGCGGGTCGACGACGTGGCCGGCCTGGTCCTGTACGCCAGTCCATCGTTCAGTTTCCCCGCCGATCTCGTCGCGGCGGGGGCGGTTGCCTCCGAGCCCGCGCTCTCGACCTGGCGGCGGGGCGAGCGGGAGTTCCGGGCCTTGGCCGCCTCGGCCGTGCGCCATGCCGGCTTGCGCCGCGACATGCGGATCTGGGTCGCCCTCGACACGATCCACCACGCCCATTTCATCGGTGCGTTGCAGGCGGCGCTCTGGCTCTACGCGGTGCTGGCGGCCGGCCTGAGCGGCATGCTGGGCTGGTGGGCGGCGCGCGCGGGTCTGGCGCCGCTGCGGGCCATGAAGGCCAGGGCGCAGGCGGTGACGGCGCACAAGCTCGACCAGCGCATGCCGGCCGAGGCCGTGCCGGTGGAGATGGCCGATCTGGCGCGCTCGCTCAACGAGATGCTCGAGCGGCTGCAGCGCGATTTCCAGCGGCTGTCGGAGTTCTCGTCCGATCTCGCGCATGAGCTGCGCACGCCGATCAGCAATCTGCTGACCCAGACCCAGGTCGCGCTGGCCCAGCCGCGCGATGCCGCCGCCTACCGCGAGATCCTGGCCTCCAACGCCGAGGAGTTCCAGCGCCTGGCGCGCATGGTGTCGGACATGCTGCTGCTGGCCAAGGCCGAGCATGGCCTGCTGCTGCCACGCACCGAGCCGATCGAACTGGCCGACGAGGTCCGGGCCCTGTTCGATTTCTACGAGGCGCTGGCTGAGGAGCGGCGGATCGAGCTGCACTGCTCCGGCGCCGCCGTGCTGAGCGGCGACCGCCTGATGCTGCGCCGCGCGATCAGCAATCTGCTGTCCAACGCGCTGCGCCATGCGCCGCCCCGGAGTCGGGTCGCGGTCGAGATCGAGCAGCTGCCGCAGGCGGTCGGCCTGCGTGTCGTCAACCGTGGCAGCACGATCGATTCCGAGCTGTTGCCGCGCCTGTTCGACCGCTTCTTCCGCGCCGACAAGTCGCGCGCCCACCCCGATACCGAGGGGG
>JBDLVJ010000102.1:0-4976 GCA_039804875.1 Pseudomonadota bacterium
AGCATGCGGGCCTTGCCGGCGCGCACATGCGGAAACGAGATGCCCGGGTCCATCACGAAATCGGCCTGGCCAGCCAGCACGTCCTGCAACGCGGGCGCGGCGCCACGGTAGGGAATGTGCACCGCGAAGAACCTGGCAGACTGCTTGAACAGCTCGCCCGCCAGGTGGGGTGGCGTGCCGGCGCCCGCCGAGGTGTAGGACAGCTTGCCCGGATGCTTCTGCGCATGGGCGACCAGCTCGCGGGCGTCCTTGAACGGCGACTGCTGATTGACCACCACGTACATCTGGCTCTTGCCGACGCCGGCGACCGGCGTCAGGTCCTTGGCCGGATTGATGGTCTGCTTGAAAAGGAAGGGGTTGGCGGTCTCGAACGAGGTCGGCGCGATCAGGAAGGTGTAGCCGTCGGGCTGGGCGCGGATCACCTCGCTGGCCGCGACGTTGCCGCTCGCGCCCGGCTTGTTGTCGACCAGCACGGTCTGGCCAAGCGCCTCGCTCAGCGAGGCACCCATCGCGCGCGCCATCACGTCGGTGGTGCCGCCGGGGGCGAAGCCGACCACGATGCGGATCGGCTTGGCCGTGGGCCAGGCCTGCTGGGCCAGCGCGCCGCCGAGCGCGCCGAGCGTGCAAAGCGAGGCCACTGCGGTCTGGATCAGCCGGCGGCGGGTGTGGGAAGTCTGCTGGGTTGCCATCGTTGTCTCCTGTGATTTATATGGGTGCGTGTCGATGAACTGCTTCAGGCGCTGGCGAGTTGCTGCTGGAGCAGCTCGCGCAGCTTGAACTTCTGGATCTTTCCGGAAGGCGTCGCCGGCATGGCATCCAGGATCTCGAGCCGCTCGGGGATGTACTGCATCGCCATCTGGTTGCTCTTGCAGTACTCGACCAGGCCGGCCAGGTCCAGGCTCTGGCCGGGCTTGAGCACGACGGCGGCGCAGGCGCGCTCGCCCATGCGCTCGTCGGGGTAGGAGATGATCGCGGCCTGCAGCACGGCCGGATGGCGATACAGCAGGTTCTCGATCTCGACCACCGGGATGTTCTCGCCGCCACGGATGATCACGTCCTTGCTGCGGCCGGTAATGCGGATATAGCCCCGCGCGTCGATGCGGGCCAGGTCGCCGGTATCGAACCAGTCGTCGGCATCGGTGGCGTTCAGATGCGGGCGCTTGAGGTAGCCGCCGAAGTTGGAACAGGCGCGCAGCATCAGGCTGCCGACCTCGCCCGCCGGCAGCGTCTTGCCGTCGACATCGACCACCTTGACCTCGACGCCGGGCAGCGGCAGGCCGTCGGTGGTGAAGGCGCGCTCGTCGTCATCCTCGAGCCGCGTGGTGGTGACGGCGCCGTTCTCGGTCATGCCCCAGGCCGACACGATCTTGCTGCCAAGCACGGCGCGCGCCTGCTCGACCAGCGCGCTCGGGATCGGCGCGCCGGCGCACAGGAAGGTCCTGAGCGTCGGCACCGGGGTGGCGTCGTCCGCGACGGTGCGGGTCAGGTCGGTCAGGAACGGGGTCGATGCCATCGTGAAGCTCGCGCCCTCGGCGCGGATCACCTCGACCGCCTTCTTCGGTTCCCAGACATCCTGCAGCACCGCGCTGGCCTTCAGCATGATCGGCATCATCAGGCCGTACATGAAGCCGGTCTGGTGCGCCATCGGCGAGGCCATCAGCACCACGGTGTCGGCGTCCAGGCGCAGGCGCCGGGCGTAGGGAATGATGTTGGCCATCGTGGTGTTGGCCGAATGCATCACGCCCTTGGGTTCGCCGGTCGTGCCCGAGGTGTAGATCAGCTGGGTGATGTCGTCCGGGCCCGGGCGGCTGGCGCGCAGGATCTCGGCCGCGTCGGATTCCTGTTCCCAGGCGGGGCCGCTGAGCAGGGCCTCGAAGCTGTCGGGGCCGTCGCCATCGACGATCACGAGCTGCCGCAGCTCGGGGATGCTGCGCTGGAGGCTGTTGGCCATCTGCTCGAAGTCGAAGCCTCGGAACCGCTTGGGCGTGATCAGCACCTTGGCCTGGCCGTGCTTGAGCATGAAGCCGAGCTCGCGCTCGCGGAAGATGTGCATCAGCGGATTGATGACCGCGCCAAGGCGCGAACAGGCCAGATAGGTCAGCGTGAACTGCCACCAGTTGGGCAGCTGGCAGGCCACGATGTCGTTCTGGCGCACGCCCAGGCGGTACAGGCCGACGGCGATCCGGTCCGCCATGCGGGCCAGCTCGCGGTAGCTGAAGCGCCGGACATCGCCGGCCTCGGCGCGGTAGGCGGTCAGCGCCCGCTTGTCGGAGGCGTCGAGCTCGTCGTTGATCGTGCGCTCATGCCAGAACCCCTGTTCGATCAGGCGGGCGCGGCGCGGGGCCAGCAGTACGGCGTCGAATTCCATCTTTGTCTCCTCTGTTGTTCTTGTGGCGGGTATCGGTCGCGTCGGGGCTCAGGCCGGCACGAACTTGCGGCCGGCGCGCACGCGCGCGATGATGGTCTTCATGATCTGGGCCGTGCCGTCACCGATCTGGAAGCCCAGCACGTCGCGCAGGCGCTGCTCCATCACGCCACGGTCGTAGCCACCATGGCCGTGGCACAGCAGGCACTGGTGGATCACGTCGTAGGCCAGCTTGGGGCCCCACCACTTGGCCATGCCGGCCTCGGCCGTGTGCGGCAGGCCCCGGTCCTTGAGCCAGAGCGCCTGATAGCACAGCAGGCGCGCGCCCTCGACCTCGGTGTCGTACTGGGCCAGCGGATGGGTCACGCCCTGGAAGCTTGAGAGCGGCTGGCCGAAGGCCTCGCGCTGGGTGATGTATTCCCAGGTTTCCTCCAGCGCGACGCGGGCCACGGCCAGCACCTGCAGGCCGATCAGCGCGCGCGAGAAGTCGAAGCCGTGCATGACCTGCACGAAGCCCTTGTTCTCGTCGCCCAGGCGGTGGCTGACCGGCACGCGCACGTTCTCGAAGAAGATCGAGCCACGGCCGATGGCGCGCTGGCCATGGCAGTCGAACCGGTTGGTCGTGATGCCCGGGCTGTTCATCGGCACCATCAGCGCGGTCACGCCGTGCGCCTTGTCCTCGGGCGTGCCGGTGCGGCCGAACACGACCGCGATATCGGCCTGATCGGCGGCCGAGATCGAGGTCTTCTCGCCATTGATGACGTAATGGTCGCCGTCGCGCTCGATCTTCAGGCGCAGGTTGGCCGCGTCCGAGCCGCCGCGCGGCTCGGTCAGCGCGATCGCGCAGATCGCCTCGCCCGCGATCAGCTGCTTCAGCCAGGGGCCGACCACCTCGGGGTTGCCGTACTTCGAAAGGATCTGGCCGTTGAGCGAGGCCAGCAGGTTCAGGTAGGAAAAGCTCAGGTCGGCGCGCGCGATCTCCTCGTGGATCACGCCGGCGGCGACGGTGCCCAGGCCCAGGCCGCCGAACTGCTCCGGCAGCTCGGGGCAGATGAAACCCATCTCGCCCATCTCGCGCAGCAGTGCGCGGTCGAGCACCCGGGTCTGGTCACGCTCGAGGAAGCCGGGCTTGACGCGCTCGTCGGCAAAGCGGCGCGCGGACTCCTGCAGCGCCTGCAGGTCTTCGTCGATATAGGGGATCGGGTTCATCATGTCGGGCCTCGTGCGGAATGGATTGAAAGGATTTCAGGGTCGTCAGTTGAATATCGGCGGAGCTGGCCCGCGAGCCAGATCGTTCACCTCACGCCGGCTCGTCGGCGCTCAAGGCCGCGCGGATGAGCTCTACCGCCTCCGGGTTCAGCAGCGTGCTGAGGTCGCCCGGGTCTTCTCCGAGCCAGGCGGAGCGGACCACGCGGCGCATCATCTTCATGTTGCGGGTGCGCGGCAGATCGGCGACCAGGAGCACCCGGGCCGGCTTGAAGGCCCCGCCGAGTCCGGCGGTCACCGCGGCCGACAGGCGCTTGACCAGGCCCTCGGTCTCGATCCCAGGGCGCGGGACGCAGACACAGACCACGGCCGTGCCCTTGATGGCGTCCGGCACGCCGATCGCGGCGGCGTCGACCAGCAGTCCGGTCGCCATCAGCAGCACCTCGATCTCGGACGGGCCGGTGCGCTTGCCGGCGATCTTGAGCGTGTCGTCGGAGCGGCCATGCACATACCAGCTGCCGTCGGCGTCGCGGCTGGCGAAGTCGCCGTGCAGCCACAGGTCCGGCAGGCGCGACCAGTAGCTGTCGAGGTAGCGCTCGCGGTCCTGCCACAGCCCGCGCGTGAGGCCGATGCTGGGGCCGCGCATCACGAGCTCGCCCGTCACGCCCGGGCCGACGCTGACGCCTTCGGCATCGACCACATCGGCGCCCGTCCCCGGCACGGGGCCGGCGAAGCCGCAGGGCTTGAGCGGGTGGATCACGGTGCCGGTCAGGATGCCGCCGACCTCGGTGCCACCGGAATAGTTGAGCAGCGGCACCCGTTGCTGGCCGACGCGCTCGAAGGTCCACCGCCAGGCCTCGGGCGTCCAGGGCTCGCCGGTCGAGACGATGACGCGCAGCGAGCTCAGGTCGATCGCGTCGAGGGCCTCGTCGCCCAGCGACATCGACAGCCGGGCCACCGTGGGCGCCAGACCCAGGTAGCTGACGCGATGGCGCTCGATCAGGCGCCACAGGCGGTCGGGCTGCGGATAGTTGGGCGCGCCCTCGGCCAGCACCACGGTGGCGCCGACCTGCAGGCCACCGAAGACCAGGATCGGCCCGACCAGCCAGCCTATGTCCGACATCCAGAGGAAGCGGTCCTCGGGCTTCAGGTCCATGCAGATCGACAGATCCAGCGCCGTCTTGACCGGAAAGCCGCAATGCGAATGCACCACGCCCTTGGGTCTGCCGCTGGTGCCCGAGGTGAACATCAGCAGGAAGGGGTCATCGGCCGGCATGGCCTCGGTCGCCACTGTCGTGCAATCCTCGGGCGCGCCGGCGGCGAGCTCATGCCACCAGTGATCGCGTCCCTCGGTCCAGCCATGGGCCGTGGCCAGATGGCTCAGCACCACGACATGCCGCACGCT
>JBDLVJ010000103.1:0-3456 GCA_039804875.1 Pseudomonadota bacterium
GAAGCACGACGACCACTTCGAGAACGACCGCTACGTGGTCACCTCTGCCGTCGGCCACCTGGTGGAGATCAAGGCGCCGGAGGAATTCGATGTCAAGCGCGGCAAGTGGAGTTTCAACAACCTGCCGGTGCTGCCGCCGCACTTCGACCTCGAGCCGATCGACAAGAGCAAGGGCCGCCTGAGCGCGGTGGTCAAGCTGATCAAGCGCAAGGACGTGACGAGCCTGGTCAACGCCTGCGACGCAGGCCGCGAGGGCGAGCTGATCTTTCGGCTGATCGAGCAGTACGCGCTGGGCGCCAAGGTCGGCAGCAAGCCGGTGCAGCGCCTGTGGCTGCAGAGCATGACGCCGCAGGCCATCCGCGACGGCTTCGACAAGCTGCGCAGCGACACCGAGATGCGCGGCCTGGCCGAAGCCGCGCGCAGCCGCAGCGAAGCCGACTGGCTGGTCGGCATCAACGGCACGCGCGCCATGACCGCGTTCAACTCGCGCGACGGCGGGTTCTTCTTGACCACCGTCGGGCGGGTCCAGACGCCCACGCTGTCGATCGTGGTCGAGCGCGAGGAGAAGATCCGCAAGCACGTCTCGCGGCCCTATTGGGAGATCAAGGCCGACTTCGGCGCCGCCGCCGGGGTCTACGAGGGCAAGTGGTTCGACCCCAAGTTCAAGAAGGACGACGACGCGGAGCGCCGCGCCGACCGGGTCTGGAGCGAGCCCGAGGCCCACGCCATCGTCGCCGCCGTGCGCGGCCAGGCCGGCACGGTGCGCGAGGAGGCCAAGCCCAGCAACCAGTCCAGCCCGCTGCTCTACGACCTGACCACGCTGCAGCGCGAGGCCAACGGCCGTTTCGGTTTCTCGGCCAAGACCACGCTGTCGATCGCGCAGGCGCTGTATGAGAAGCACAAGGTGCTGACCTACCCGCGGACCGACGCCCGCGCGCTGCCCGAGGACTACGTGCCGGTGGCCAAGGACACGCTGGCGATGATCGCCAACGAGGACCTGCCGGGCCCGCTGCGCGAGCTGGCGATGCACGCCCGCAAGGCGCTCAACGACGGCTACGTCAAGCCGAGCAAGCGCGTCTTCGACAACAGCAAGATCAGCGACCACTTCGCCATCATCCCGACGCTGCAGCCCCCGCGCGCGCTGACCGAGGTCGAGGCCAAGCTGTACGACCTGGTGGTCAAGCGCTTCATCGCGGTGTTCTACCCGCCGGCCGAGTTCATGGTCACCACGCGCATCACCGAGGTGCCGGTGGCTCAGCCGGCGAGCCCGGACCTGCCCAAGGGCCTGGCCTCGCCGCTGCAGTTCCAGACCAACGGCAAGGTGCTGGTCAACCCCGGCTGGCTGGCGGTCTACGGCAAGGAGGCGCAGGACGACGACGCCAACCTGGTGGCGGTCAAGCCGGGCGAGACGGTCAGCACCGACGAGGTCCGCCCCGCCGCGCTCAAGACCCGCCCGCCGGCGCGCTACAACGAGGCCACGCTGCTGTCGGCCATGGAAGGCGCGGGCAAGCTGATCGACGACGAGGAGTTCAAGGCCGCGATGCAGGAAAAGGGCCTGGGCACGCCGGCCACGCGCGCGCAGGTGATCGAAGGCCTGATCCTCGAGAAGTACATATACCGCGACGGCCGCGACCTGATCCCCACGGCCAAGGCCTTCCAGCTGATGACGCTGCTGCGCGGCCTGGCGGTCGAGGACCTGACCAAGCCCGAGCTGACCGGCCAGTGGGAGCACCAGCTCAGCCAGATGGAGAAGGGCCAGCTCAGCCGCGACGCCTTCATGGCCGGCATCGCCGACATGGCCCAGCGCATCGTGCGCAAGGCCAAGGAGTACGACCGCGACACCATCCCCGGCGACTACGCCACGCTGGCCGTGCCCTGCCCGAACTGTGGCGGCGTGGTCAAGGAGAACTATCGCCGTTTCGCCTGCACCGGCAAGCACGACGGTGCGGTCGCAGAGGCCTCCGCGCCGGACGCCGCCGGCTGCGGCTTCTCGATCACCAAGATCCCGGCCGGGCGCAGCTTCGAGCTGCACGAGGCCGAGACGCTGCTGCGCGACCACCAGATCGGCCCGCTCGAGGGCTTCCGCTCCAAGGCCGGCTGGCCCTTCACGGCCGAGATCAAGCTCGCGCGTGACGAGGAGATCCACAACTGGAAGCTCGAGTTCGACTTCGGCGAGGACGAGAAGAAGGCCCAGGAAGACGGCGAGCCAGTCGACTTCAGCGGCCAGCAGAGCCTGGGCGCCTGCCCCAAGTGCGCCGGCCACGTCTACGAGCACGGCACGAACTACGTCTGCGAGCGGGCCGTGGGCGCGCACCAGACCTGCGACTTCAAGACCGGCGCCATCATCCTGCAGCAGCCCGTCAGCCACGAGCAGGTGCACAAGCTGCTCACCACCGGCAAGACCGACCTGCTCGACGGCTTCGTGTCCAACAAGACGCGGCGCAAGTTCAAGGCCTTCCTGGCCTACGACAAGAAGGAAGGCAAGGTCAGCTTCGAGTTCGAGCCGCGCGCCGCGCGGCCGCCGGCCAAGAAGGCCGCCGGCAAGACGGCCAGCAAGGCCTGAGTGCGCCCCAGCCTGCCCCCGACCGGAGCCGTGAGCCCATGACGCCGAGCCCGCACCCGACCGACGACAGCCTGTCGCAGCGTCTGGGCCTGCTGCACGCGCAGATCCGCCGCGAGCTGCCCGCCGTCGACCGGGTGGCCTGCGCGCTCCACGAGGCCGAGACCGGCCAGCTGCGCACCTTCGTGCACAGCACCGGCCACGCCACGCCGCTGCGCGGCTACCACCTGCGCTTGGCCGACAGCCCTTCGCTCGCGGCTCTGGTGGCGACGCGCAGCGAACGGGTCATCGACGACATCGCCGTCGAGCTGCACGACCACGGCACCGCGCACACCCAGTGGCTGCTGGCGCAGGGCTACCGCAGTTCCTACACGCTGCCGCTGTTCGAGCGCGAGCAGCTGCTGGGCGTGCTGTTCTTCGACGCGCTCGAGCCCGCCGTCTTCACGCCCGAGGCCTGCGATCGCCTGCGGCCCTACGCCGCGCTGATCGGCATGCTGCTGAGCCTGGAGTTCTCGAACGCGCGCATGCTGCTGGGCTCGGTCGACCTGGCGCGCGAGTTCGCCAACCTGCGCGACATCGAGACCGGCGCGCACCTGCGTCGCATCGCGGCGCTGGCGCAGCTGGTGGCGCTGGGCCTGGCCGATGCGCGCGGCTACGACGACGAGTTCATCGAGCACGTCTACCTCTTCGCGCCCTTGCACGACATCGGCAAGATCGGCGTGCCCGACGCGGTGCTGCTCAAACCCGGCCGGCTCGACCCGCCGGAGTGGGCGCAGATGGTGCAACACGTCACCAAGGGCGAGCAGATCGTCGAGCGCCTGGTCGAGACCTTCGGCCTGCAGCACGCCAGCGGCGTGCAGGTGCTGCGCCAGATCGTCGCCGCGCACCACGAGCGT
>JBDLVJ010000104.1:0-3346 GCA_039804875.1 Pseudomonadota bacterium
TCGCCCAGTGCCAGTCCGGTGCGGGCGTCGAAGGATTGCAATGTGCTCATGATGGATGGATCAAGGTTCGGGCTTGGAGGCCATGGAATAGGGAATTCGAGGCATTTATTGTATGTTGTCATACAACAAAGTCCAGCAGATTTTCTTGCGTCTAGGGGGTTATTGCTAGGTACATACCCTATTGACGCTAAATAAGGCCTGTATAAATATATGACGTCGTATAACAAGATGCCTGGCTGCTGTTGCAGGGCAACCGGCGGTCCCTTCCCATGCCCAATCCCTCGAATACCTCTTTACTCCTGACCTTGCGCATGCATCCGGCTGACAATGTGGTCATCGTGGCCAACGATGGTGGCCTGGCTGCCGGGACCCGGTTGCCCGCAGGCCTGCCTGGTGCCGGACTGACGCTGCTCGATCACGTGCCCCAGGGTCACAAGGTCGCGCTGCAGGACATGGCCGCCGGCGATGCGGTGCGGCGTTACAACGTCCCGATCGGCTACGCCCTGCAGCCGATCCGGGCCGGGCAGTGGGTGCACGAACGCCTGCTGCAGATGCCGCTGGCGCGCGAGCTCGAGGGCCTGCCGATGGCCAGCCTGGGCGCGCCTGAGCTGCCGCCGCTGGAGGCCTGCACCTTCGAGGGCTACCGCAACGCCGACGGCTCGGTCGGCACGCGCAACCTACTGGCCGTGACCACCACGGTGCAATGCGTGGCGGGCGTGGTCGAGCTGGCGGTGCAGCGCATCAAGTCCGAACTGTTGCCGCTGTACCCGAACGTCGATGACGTGATCGGGCTCGAGCACAGCTATGGCTGCGGGGTCGCGATCGACGCGCCGGGCGCCGAGATCCCGATCCGCACGCTGCGCCACATCAGCCTGAACCCGAACTTCGGCGGCGAGCTGCTGGTGGTCAGCCTGGGCTGCGAGAAGCTGCAGCCGCAGCGCCTGTTGCCGCCGGGCAGCTTTGCCATCGTCGACCAGCGCCAGCCCGACGCGGGCCCCGACACCGTCTGCCTGCAGGATCCGGCCCATGTCGGCTTCATGTCGATGCTCGACGACATCGTGCAGCGGGCGCGCCCGCATCTGGAGCGCCTCAATGCGCGCCGGCGCGAGACCGTGCCGGCCAGCGAGCTCGTGGTCGGCGTCCAGTGCGGTGGCAGCGACGCGTTCTCGGGCGTCACGGCCAACCCGGCGGTGGGCTTTGCCGCCGACTTGCTGGTGCGTGCCGGCGCCACCGTGATGTTCAGCGAGAACACCGAGGTGCGCGACGCGGTCGAGCAGCTGACGGCGCGCGCCGCCACGCCCGAGGTGGCGCAGGCCATCGTGCGCGAGCTTGGCTGGTACGACCAGTACCTCGATCGCGGCCGCGTCGACCGCGCCGCCAACACCACGCCCGGCAACAAGGCCGGTGGCCTGTCTAACATCGTCGAGAAGGCGATGGGCTCGATCGTCAAGAGTGGTTCGGCACCGATCTCGCATGTGCTGGCGCCGGGCGAGAAGCTGCGGCGCGAGCAAAAGGGCCTGGTGTTCGCCGCCACGCCGGCCAGCGACTTCATCTGCGGCACGCTGCAGCTGGCCGCCGGCATGAACCTGCATGTGTTCACCACCGGCCGCGGCACGCCCTACGGCCTGGCGGCCTGCCCGGTGGTCAAGGTGGCGACCCGCAGCGACCTGGTGCGGCGCTGGCATGACCTGATGGACATCAACGACGGCCGTATCGCGGACGGCGAGGCGACGATCGAATCAGTCGGACGGGAGCTGTTTCAGTTCCTGCTGGACGTGGCCAGTGGCCGCAGGAAGACCTGGGCCGAACAGTGGAAGCTGCACAACGCGCTGGTGCTCTTCAACCCGGCACCGGTGACCTGACCCGGCTGGCGCGGCCCTGGCGCCCGCGTTTTCAGAGCGGCAGGATCGCGGCCTGTCCGGTCGGCAGCGGCCGGCACAGCACCTTGTAGCCGTCGGCATCGAAGCCGGCGGCCACCTGTCCCAGTGCCCTGGCCTGTTCCGGGCTGGCGGCGCTGCCCAGGTAGCACCAGTTGCGCACCACATGGATCTGCAGCATGGCATCTGCCGGGCTGGCGGTTTCAGGCTTGGATCCTGCTGCGCCCGTGACGGTCAGGCCCTGGTCGGCCGGCCAGCGCTCGACCAGTCCGATCGCGTCGCCATAGGACCAGGAGGCGATGCGCAGTCCGTCCAAGCGCGGCCAGCAGCCGTGCGCGGTGCTCGGCTTCGCTCTCCTGGCCGCAACAGGCACCCGCGCATTGCCTGAGCATGGAGTGAAAGCAGCCGCGCCCGCCAGCGGGTTTTTCCAGACCCAGCACGGCATAGCAGAGCCGGTGCTCGTCGGCCAGCGCGCGCAGGCCTTCGAGCGCCGCATGCCGACTCGCGTAGAGGCCGAACAGCTCGGGCGTGAGCGCGAAGTCGATGTCTTTCGAATGGACTACCTCGGGCCGGCCGTCTGCTGTCAACTTGAGCGCGCACAGCTGCTTGTTGCGCCGCAGCTTCTGGTTAAACAGCGGCTGCTGCTGCTTGATCTGCTGCGCCTCGAGCAGCAGCGCGCCGATCTCGCCCGCCGTGCGCTCGAAGCTGATCGCGCGGGCCTGGCGCAGCATGCGGTCCTCGTCGGGGTTGCGCAGGTGCGACAGCAGCCGCGCGCGCAGGTTGACGCTCTTGCCGATGTAGAGCGGCAGGTCGCCGGGCTGGCCGTGGAAGGTGTAGACCCCGGGCGCTGCCTGCGCGCCAGCCGCCTGCTGGCGCAGGTGCTCGGGATACTGGAACTCGCGGCCGGCCTCGAAGTCGGCGCGGCGCCGGCGTGCCAACTGCATGGGTCTTAATCGGGGCGTCTATTCGGGGTCAGAGACTGATTTCTGATGCAACAAAGCTTCTGATCGGTAATCGGTGTCTGACCCCAATGGCTCAGGCCACCTCGGTCGGGATCAGCCGCGCCAGCAGCGCGCCGTTGTACTGCTCGGGCAGCGGAATGCGCACATGCAGCGGGCTGCCCGGCGCGACGCCGACCGGCTCGCCGTCCATCTTCCGTATTTCCTTCAGCTCGATCACATGATTGCCGCTCGGGTGGATGACCTGGATCCGGTCGCCGACCGAGAACTTGTTCTTGACCTCGACCTCTGCCCAGCCGTCGGCGGCGTTGAGCACGTCGCCGACATAGTGGCTGTGGCCCACCAGCGAGTGGCCGGTCTCGTAGTTCTGGTAGTCCTGGCTCGGGCGGCGCTCCAGCAGGCCCCCTGTGTAGCCGCGGTTGGACAGGCCTTCAAGTTCGACCAGCAGCTCGGGGTTGAAGGGGCGGCCCGCCACCGCATCGTCGATCGCGCGGCGGTACACCTGCGCGG
>JBDLVJ010000105.1:0-3298 GCA_039804875.1 Pseudomonadota bacterium
GACCTCGAGACGCTGCGCAGCTACTACCTGTCGCGCGGCTACCTCGAGTTCCGCATCGATTCGACCCAGGTCGCGATCACGCCCGACAAGGACGCGATGTCGGTCACGGTCAACGTGACCGAGGGACAGCGCTACGTGGTCTCCAGCGTCCAGCTCGAGGGTGATTACCTCGGCAAGCAGGAGGAATTCAAGTCCCTGGTCGCGATCAAGGCCGGTCAGCCCTACAGCGCCGAGGACGTGGCGCAGACCACCAAGGCCTTCACCGACTATTTCGGCGGTTTCGGCTATGCCTTTGCCCGCGTCGAGGCCAAGCCCCAGATCGATCGCGTCAACAACCGGGTCGCGCTGGTGCTCAGTGCCCAGCCTTCGCGCCGCGCCTATGTGCGCCGCATCAGCATCGAGGGCAACAACCGCACCCGCGACCAGGTGATCCGGCGCGAGTTCCGCCAGCTCGAGTCGGCCTGGTATGACAGCGAGCGCATCAAGCTCTCGCGCGACCGCGTCGACCGCCTGGGCTTCTTCACCCAGGTCGCGGTCGATACGGTCGAGGTGCCGGACGCGCCCGATCAGGTCGATCTGGTCATCAGCGTGAGCGAGAAGCCGACCGGCAACCTGACGCTGGGCGCCGGCTTCTCGCAGGCCGAGAAGCTCTCCCTGATCGCCGGTATCCAGCAGGAGAACCTGCTCGGTTCGGGCAACTACCTGGGCCTGAACGTCAACACCAGCAAGTACAACCGCCAGCTCTCGCTGACCACGACCGATCCCTATTTCACCTCCTCCGGCATTTCGCGCACCTTCGATCTCTACTACCGCACCAGCCAGCCGCTGACCACGCAGGAAGGCAACTACAAGCTGACCACGCCGGGTGTCGCGCTGCGCTTCGGCGTGCCGTTCTCCGAGACCGACACGGTCTATTTCGGCGCCGGCCTCGAGCAGACCAAGATCGATCCGGGCAACGGCATGCCGCGGGCCTACCAGACCTTCATCAATGATTTCGGTGATTCGCCGAGCTCCCTGCCGCTGACCGTGGGCTGGGGCCGCGACACGCGCGACAGCGCGCTGGTGCCGAGTACCGGGCGGCTGCAGCGCCTCAACGGCGAGGTCGGCGTCGCGGGCGACACCCGCTACGCCAAGGCCAGCTACCAGTTCCAGCAGTACATCGCGCTCAACAAGAAGTTCACGCTGGCCTTCAATGCCGAAGCCGGCTGGGGCGAGGGCCTGAGCGGCAAGCCGTTCCCGATGTTCAAGAACTTCTACGGTGGTGGCCTGGGTTCGGTGCGCGGCTTCGAGCAGGGCACGCTGGGCGGCAGGTCCTGCATCCTCGATGCCAGCGGCAGCTGCAACGGAACCTTCGCCAACATCGGCGGTGCCAAGAAGGTGGTGTTCAACACCGAGGTCATCGCGCCGTTCCCGGGGGCCGGCAACGACCGCACGCTGCGCATGTACGGCTTCCTCGACATCGGCAACGTCTACGGCGAGGGTGACAAACTCGATGTCGCCGACCTGCGCGCCTCGACTGGCGCAGGCATCAGCTGGATTTCCCCCATCGGCCCGCTTAGAATCGCCTACGCTCGTCCCCTGCGCAAGCAGGACGACGACAAGACCCAGAGCATTCAATTCCAGATCGGGACCTCTTTCTGATGAAATCTTTCAAGCGCGTTTTTTCGCGTCACGCCCTGGCGGCGCTGGCGCTCGGCTGTACCACTCTGGCCTCGGCGGCCGAGCTGCGCATAGGCTTCGTCAACACCGATCGCATCTTCAAGGAAGCGGCGACGGCCAAGGCCGCGCAGTCCAAGCTCGAGCAGGAGTTCTCGCGCCGCGAGCGCGAGGTCGAAGGGCTTGGCACCCAGCTCAAGAGCGCCTCGGAGAAGCTCGAGAAGGATGCCCCGACCCTGTCTGACAGCCAGCGTGGCGCGCGTCAGCGCCAGCTGGTCGAGCTCGACCGCGAGTTCCAGCGCCGGCGCCGTGAATTCCAGGAAGACCTGGCGCAGCGCAAGAACGAGGAGCTGCAGCTGGTGCTCGAGCGCGCCAACCGCGTCATCAAGCAGGTGGCCGAGAACGAGAAGTATGACCTGATCCTGCAGGAGGCGGTCTACGTCAATCCCAAGCACGACATCACCGACAAGGTGCTGGGCGGGCTCAACAACGCCAAGTGATGGTCAGGCCGTGAGCGCCACCCTGGCCGAGATCTGCGCCGCCCTGGGCGGCGTTTTACATGGCGAGCCGGACTGGCCGCTCGCGCGCCTGGCCTCGATCGAGACCGCCGGGCCGGACGCGCTGTCGTTTGTCGCGCAGGCGCGCTATGCGTCGCAGATCGCGAGCACGCGCGCCGGCGCGCTGATCGTGCCGCCCGCGCTGCTGGAGCCCGCGCGCGCGCGCGGCGCCTGCATCGAGACGCCCGATGCCTACCTCTATTTCGCGCGCCTGACCCAGTGGTGGAAGGCCAGGCGCGAGGCGGCCGAGCAGGCCGACGCGGGGCCGGCCCTTCACCCGAGCGCCGTGATTCATGCCACGGCGCGGCTGGGCGAGGGCGTGACGGTCGGGGCTTTCGCCGTGATCGAGGCCGGCGTGGTGGTGGAGCAGGGCGTGCGCATCGGTGCCCATTGCGTGCTCGAGCGCCAGGCCCGGGTCGGGGCGCGCACCCGTCTGAGCCCGCGCGTGACGCTGGGCCGCGACTGCCGCATCGGCGCCGACGGCATCGTGCACTCGGGCGTCGTGATCGGTGCCGACGGTTTCGGCTTCGCGCCGCACCAGGGCGAATGGATCAAGATCGAGCAGCTCGGCGCGGTCCGCATCGGCGACCGGGTCGAGATCGGCGCCAACAGCTGCATCGACCGTGGCGCGCTCGAGGACACCGTGCTCGAGGATGGCGTCAAGCTCGACAACCTGATCCAGATCGGCCACAACGTGCAAGTAGGCCGCAACACGGCGATGGCCGGCTGCGCCGGCGTCGCCGGCAGCGCCAGGATCGGCGCCAACTGCACGGTCGGCGGCGGCGCCGTCGTGCTCGGTCATCTGACGCTGGCCGACGGCGTGCACATCTCGGCCGCCTCGGTCGTGATGCGCTCGATCCATCAGCCCGGCCAGTACAGCGGTGTCTTCCCGATCGACGACAACCGCTCCTGGGAAAAGAACGCGGCCACGCTCAGGCAATTGCACCGCCTGCGCGACCGCATCAAAGCATTGGAAAAGACATCATGATGGACATCCACCAGATCCTCAAGCAACTCCCGCATCGCTACCCCTTCCTGCTCGTCGACCGCGTGCTCGAGATAGAAAAGGGCAAGTCCATCAAGGC
>JBDLVJ010000106.1:0-4752 GCA_039804875.1 Pseudomonadota bacterium
AGGGGCATGCGCCAGCAGGTGTCGCCGGCGGCCTGGCCGGCCGCGACGAGTTGCTGCGCGAGCGTGTCGTCGGTGGTGAACAGCCCCGAATGGTGGTGGCCGAGCGCGACCACGCAGGCACCGGTGAGCGTGGCGATGTCGACCACCGCGGCGGGCTTGAAGCGCTCGGCATAGGTCAGCGCATCGCACAGGATCAGCCGGCCCTCGGCGTCGGTGTTCAGGATCTCGATGGTCTGGCCCGACAGGCTGGTGACCACGTCGCCGGGCTTGACGGCCGTGCTGCTGGGCAGGTTCTCGCAGGCCGGGATCAGGCCGATGACGTTGAGCTTGGGCTTGATCAGCGCCAGCGACTGGAAGGCGCCCAGCACGCTGGCCGCGCCGCCCATGTCGAACTTCATCTCGTCCATCTCGCCGGCCGGCTTGATCGAGATGCCGCCGGTGTCGAAGGTGATGCCCTTGCCGACCAGCACCACCGGCGCGTCCTTCTTGGTCGCGCCGTCGTAGCGCAGCACGATGAAGGCCGGCGGCTCGTCCGAACCCTGGGCCACGGCCAGGAAGGCGCCCATGCCGAGTTTCTCGATCGCCTTGCGGTCGAGCACCTCGATACCCAGGCCATGGGACTTGGCCAAGGCACGCGCCTGGTTGGCCAGGTCGGTCGGCGTGCAGTGGTTGCCGGGTCGGTTGGCGACCTCGCGCGCCAGCGTGACGCCCGCGGCCAAGGCCTTGCCCTGCGCGATGCCCGCGCGCACGGCGGCGGCGGCGGTGCGCTCACAGGCGATCTGCAGCTTGGCCAGCGTCGGCGCGGCCGATGCGCTGGGCTTGGTGTGGCGGTAGGTGTAGAGCGCCTCGGCCAGCGCGACGACGGCGGCCTCGGCCTGGGCCGCGCCCAGCGCGGTCGCTCCGCCCCAGGCCAGCACCGCCTGCGCCGCGCCACCGGACTTGATGGCCGCCAGCGCCGCCGCCGCCGCACGGCGCACGGCCTTGACGGAGTCGTCGGCCGAGACCACCAGCACCAGGCGCGCGGCCTTCAGGCCAGCGGGTCGGTGCACGTACAGCACCTTGCCCGGCTTGAGCTCGAGGTCACCGGCACGCACGGCGTCGTGGACCAGGTCGGACAGCACCGGCGGCAGCTGCCACGCGGAGGCATCGGCGGGCAGCATGAGCAGCAGGGCCGGGGTGGCCTGACGCGGCAGATCCTCGTTGGCGAGCGGGAGGGCACGAGCGTCCATAATTCCGGTCAGTTTTGAGACCGATTGATGTTATTCGATTCGACATTGCGCAAGGAGTTGTCACGCAGCTTCGGCGGCACGCTCACCGTCATCCTGACGATCGTGCTGACGATGATGCTCATCCGCACGCTCGGCCAGGCCGCGCTGGGGCGCGTGTCGCCGCAGGATGTGGTGATGTTGCTGGGCTACACCAGCCTGGGCCACCTGCCGACCATCCTCTGCCTGTCGCTGTTCATCGCGGTGGTCTCGACGCTGACGCGCATGTACCGCGACAGCGAGATGGCGGTGTGGTTCACCAGCGGCGTGTCGCTGCTGCGTTTCATCGGACCGGTGGCGCGCTTCGCCTGGCCGGTGCTGCTGACGGTGGGCCTGCTGCTGCTGGTGGCCTGGCCCTGGAGCAACCGCAACATCACCGAACTGCGCGAGCGCTACGAGCAGCGCTCGGACCTGTCGCGCGTCGCGCCCGGCCAGTTCCAGACCTCGCGCAGCGGTGACCGCATCTTCTTCATCGACAAGCAGTCGCCCGACGCCAGCACCGGGCGCAACATCTTCATCCTCGACCAGCGCGAGGGCCGCGAGTCGGTCACCAGCGCACTGGCCGGCCAGATCGAGGCGACCCCGACCGGCGAACCCGGCCGGCGCCTGGTGCTGCGCGACGGGGCCCGCACCGACCTCGACCTGACCGGCGGCACCCGCTCGATCTCGCGCTTCGACAGCTACAGCATCCGCATCAGCGAACGCTCGCTGGCGCCGCTGACCGAGGCGCCGCCCAAGGCGCGCGCCACGCTCGACCTGCTCGCCAGCCCCGATCCGAAGGCCGCGGCCGAGCTGGCCTGGCGCATGGGGATGCTGCTGGGTGGTGTCAACCTGTGCTTGCTGGGCCTGGGCCTGGCCAAGGGCGGCCCGCGCAGCGGCAGTGGCTGGACGCTGCTGCTGGCGCTGCTGAGCTTCATCGTCTACTTCAACCTGGTCAACCTGAGCCAGGCCTGGGTCGCCAGCGCGCGCCTGACGCTGCCCGGCGCGCTGCTGCTGGTGCACGGCGGTGCCTTCGCGGGCGGCCTGCTGTTGCTGGGCTGGCGCGTGCGGGGCCACGCAGCGGGCCTGCCGTGGCAGCGCGCCCGCTGAAGCGCCGCGCCGCATCACCCGATCCCCCGAGCACCGAGCCATGCGCACCGTCCGCCGCCTGCTGTACCGCGAGATCGTCGTCGCCACGCTGTTCGTGATGGCGGCCTTCCTCGGGCTGTTCTTCTTCATCGACATGATGGGCGAGCTCGAGAACATCGGTCGCCAGGGTTACACCGCCTGGCAGGCGGCCGCGGTCAGCCTGCTGTGGCTGCCCGGCCATGCCTACGACCTGGCGCCGATCGCGCTGCTGATCGGCGCGATCCAGGCCCTGGCACGGCTGGCGCACTCGTCCGAATACACCATCTTGCGCACCGGCGGGCTCGGGCCGGGGCTGGCGCTGCAGCTGCTCAGCGCGCTGGGCATCGGCTTTGCCGCGCTGACCTTCGTCATCGGCGACTTCATCGCGCCCTGGTGCGACACCCAGGCCACGCTGCTGCAGGCCCGTGGCGTGGGCAGCCTGACGGTCGACCGCGGCGGGGCCTGGCTCAAGGACAGCCGGCGCGAGGCCGACGGCGAGCACCGCTACACCGTCAACTTCGCGGTCGCGCGCAGCGACGGCGAGCTCGCCCAGGTGCGCATCTTCGAGTTCGGCCCGAAGGGCGAGTTGCTGACCCGCACCGCGGCCGAACGCGCGCTGATCGGCGAAGACGGCGTCTGGCAGCTCGAGCAGGTGCGCATCTCGCACTGGAACCCCGACCACACGCCCCGACTCGAGGCCGACCAGCAGCTCGCGCGGCTGGCCTGGCCCTCGGGCCTGACGCGCAGCGTCGTCGCCGCCGCGGTGTTGCCGCTGCGCACCATGACGACCACCGCCCTGTTCACCTACATGAGCCACCTGGCCGACCACGAGCAGGCGGCCCAGCGCTACGAGATCCAGTTCTGGAAGAAGGCGCTCTACCCCTTCGCCTGCCTGGTCATGCTGGGCCTGGCGCTGCCCTTCGCCTACATCCGCGCGCGCAGCGGCAGCATGGGCCTGCTGGTGTTCGGCGGCATCATGCTGGGCATCAGCTTCGTGCTGCTCAACCACCTGTCCAGCCACCTCGGCCTGCTGCAGAACTGGACGCCCTGGCTGGCCGCCAGCGCCCCCAGCGTCGTCTACCTGCTGCTGTCGCTGGGCGCTTTCAGCTGGCTGGTGCGCTACCGCTGACCCCGACACCGAACCCGAACCGACCCCACCCATGCACGGCATCCTCCTTTTTGCCCACGGCGCCCGCGACCCGGCCTGGGCCCGGCCCTTCGAGGCCATCGCGGCGCAGATGCGCCAGGCCGCGCCCGAGCGCGTGGTCACGCTGGCCTTCCTCGAGCTGATGCAGCCCGGCCTGGACGCCGGCGTGGCCGCGCTGGTCGAGGCCGGCTGCGACGACATCACCGTGGTGCCGCTGTTCCTGGGCGCCGGCGGCCACGTGCGGCGCGACCTGCCGTTGCTGATCGAGGCGGCGCAGGCCCGCCACCCCGGCCTGGCGCTGCGCAGCACGCCGGCCATCGGCGAAACCGAGCTCGTGACGCGCGCGATCGCGCTGGCGGCGTTGACGCTGGCAACGGGATCGGAATCGGCATCGGCATCGGCATCCGAATCGGCAACGCCGAACGGGACCCCGGCCGCATGAACCTGCACCAGTTCCGCTTCGTGCAGGAGGCCGCGCGGCGCAACCTCAACCTGACCGAGACGGCCAAGGCGCTGCACACCTCGCAGCCGGGCATCTCCAAGGCCATCCTCGAGCTCGAGGAAGAACTCGGCGTGGACATCTTCGTGCGCCACGGCAAGCGCCTCAAGCGCGTCACCGAGCCGGGCCAGCAGGTGCTGCGCGCGATCGAGCTGATCCTGCGCGAGGTCGCCAACCTCAAGCGCATCGGCGAGGACTACTCGCGCCAGGAGGCCGGCACGCTGTCGATCGCCGCCACCCACACGCAGGCGCGCTATGTGCTGCCCACGCCGGTGGCGGCGCTGCGCTCGCGCTACCCCAAGGTCGCGGTCAGCCTGCACCAGGGCACGCCCGAGGACGTGGCGCAGATGATCCTCGACGACGCGGCCGAGGTCGGCATGGCCACCGAGCGGCTGACCCAGTACGACGACCTGGTGACGCTGCCCTGCTACGAGTGGCGCCATGTCGCGGTGCTGCCGGTGGGCCATCCGCTGGCGCGGGTGGAGCGCCCGACGCTGGAGCAGCTCGCCGCCGAGCCGCTGATCTCCTACCACCCGTCCTTCACCGGCCGCTCCAAGATCGATGCCGCCTTCGAGCAGCGCGGACTCAAGCCCAGCTTCGTGCTCGAGGCGATCGACTCCGACGTCATCAAGACCTATGTCCGTCTGGGCCTGGGCGTGGGCATCGTCGCCGAGATGGCGGTGGCCGACGACGTGCTGTGCGGCCCCGGCGGCGACCTGACCGCGCGGCCGGTC
>JBDLVJ010000107.1:0-2905 GCA_039804875.1 Pseudomonadota bacterium
CCGATCTGCCCGGCCTGCCTCGAATGCCATGGCCGCCCCCTGCCCCGCTGCCCGGGCTGCGCGCTCGCGCTGGCACCCGGGCTGGAACGCTGCACGCGCTGCGCCGAAGCCGGACCCGGCCCGCTGCGGCACTGCATCGCGCGGGTCGACTACGTCCATCCCTGGTCGGCCCTGGTGGCCAGGCTCAAGCGCGACCCGGCCTGGGCCCCGCCGCTGGCGCGCTTGCTGGTCGATGCGCCGGGCCTGCCGGCGCTGCTGCAAGCCACCGACCTGATGCTGCCGATCCCCCTGAGCCCGGACAAGCTGCGCGCGCGCGGCTATAACCAGGCTTGGGAACTGACCAAGGCCCTGCGCCGCCAGTTGCGCGACGCGCCACCGGCTCTGCCCGGACTGCTGCGGCGCCAGCCGCAGGCCGCGACCCAGCACGAACTCGCGCGCGAGCAACGCTTCGACAACGCGCGGCTGGCCTACACCGTCGATCCCGCCGCCGGCCCGCGACTGCGCGGACGTCGCATCCTGCTGATCGACGATGTCATGACCACCGGCGCCACGCTGCAGTCCGCCGCTACCGTGCTGCTGGCCGCGGGCGCCGCCCAGGTCGGCGCGCTCGTGTTCGCGCGCACCCCGGCTCCCACCCTAGACTGAATCCATGTTCAACCTCGTCCTCGTCCGGCCCGAAATACCGCCCAACACCGGCAACGTGATCCGGCTCTGCGCCAACACCGGCTGCCACCTGCACCTGATCGAGCCGCTGGGCTTCTCGATGGACGACAAGCTGCTGCGGCGCGCCGGGCTCGACTACCACGAGTACGCCGAGCTGCGCCGCCACGCCGACTGGAGCAGCTTCCTGCAACAGATGCAACCCGATCCGGGCCGGATGTTCGCGCTCACGACCCGGGGCTCGCGCCCGGCGCACGAGGTGGCGTTCCAGCCCGGCGACTGGCTGGTGTTCGGCTCCGAGACCGCCGGCCTGCCGGCCGAACTGCGCGAGACCTTCGCCCCGGCACAGCGCCTGCGCCTGCCGATGCGGCCCGGCCAGCGCAGCCTCAACCTGTCGAACGCGGTCGCGGTGATCGCCTTCGAGGCCTGGCGCCAGAACGGCTTCGCGGGCAGTGCCTGAAGCCGGGCGGCGCGACCGGCCCGCTATGGCTCAGAACCAGCCGTCCCAGACCAGCTTGACCCCGGTCAGGAACATGCCGATATAGACCACGCGGTAGAACAGCTCGGGCGAGATGCGGCGCGCCATGCGCACGCCGATCCAGACCCCGAGCGGCGCCAGCGGCAGCAGTAGCAGGGAAGTCGCCAGATTGCGCCAGTCCAGCAGCCCCAGCCAGGCATAGGGCACCCATTTGCTGAGATTGACGACAAAGAACAGGAAGGCCATGGTGCCCGTGAACACCACCGGCTTGAGCTTGAGCGGAATCACGTAGACATTGAGCGGCGGGCCACCGGCATGCGCGACGAAGCTCGTGAAGCCCGAGGTCGCGCTCAGCAGCCGCCCCAGCCAGCGCACCGGCGGCGCATGGTCGGCCCGCGGTGGAAACAGCAGGCGCTGGACCAGGAACAGCAGCGTCAACGCGCCGACCACCCCGGCCACCAGGCGGGAGTCGAGGGCACGAAACGACAACGCACCGATCACGATCCCAACCAGCGCCGGCGGCAGCAGGAAGCGCAGCAAGCGCCAGTCGACATCCTTGCGGAAAGCCGCCATGCCCAGCAGATCCATCACCAGCAGCAAGGGCATGCAGATGGCGGCGGCCTGCGGCACGCTGATCGCCAACGCCATCATCGGTACCGCCAGCGAGCCGAAACCGGCGCCGAAACCGCTCTTGCTGATGCCCAGCAGCAGCACCGCCGGCACGGCGGCGAAATAGAACCAGGGATCGGTGATGGGGGTCAGGGTCATGTTTTTCTCCAGCCCGCACTGTACACAGCCGGCGCGTCGCGCTTGGTTCAAAATCGCCACATGTTCACACCCTCTCAAGCCGACGTGCGGCGCTTCTTCTGCGCCGTCCATGCCAAGCACCAGCAAGGCCAGCCAATGGAAGCGATCGAGGTGCTGGCCAGCGAATGGATCCAGCGCCACACGGAATACCATCCCGACCTCGCCGATGTCGACGCCGCGCTGCGCCAGATGCAAGAGCCCAGCGACACCCGGGAAAACCCCTTCCTGCACCTGTCCATGCACCTGAGCATCAGCGAGCAATGCTCGATCGATCAGCCCCCCGGCATACGGCAGGCGGTCGAGTTGCTGGCAGCCCGGCGCGATTCGCTGCACGAGGCGCACCACGAAGTCATGGAGTCGCTCGGCCGCATGATCTGGGAAAGCCAGCGCGCCGGCCGCCCGCCGGACGGCCAGGCCTATATCGCCGAGATCAGGCGCAAGGCGACCAGCCGCTGAGGCGAGCACCCCCGGCGACACCCAACAAGGAAAGACCCCGGCGGATTGAACCCGCCGGGGTCTTCGCATCTGCGAGCGGCAGATGCAAGAACGGCCATCGGAGTTTGTTGTCCTGACAGCCGCGAGAGCAAGGGATTGCTCCCATCCATGATGCCTGGCAAGGAGGACGGACCTCGGTGCGGGCGTGATGCCTGTTGCACACAGACGACCTCAGGTTAAGGCCTCGGAACGAGGTCGGCAAGCAGTTTTTTTCAATTATTTATTCTTTTCCGATAGTCATTTTTTCGAGGCTTCGCTCGACTGAAAGCGTGACGATCAGGTGCTTCATATTTCTTTTAGATATATAAATTTGATTCGTAAGTATTGACTCAATATTTGAAGCACCCTAACATTCGCTTCGCCTACCGTTCAGGGAGGCACTTGAGACGCTGCCGAACCCGGCTAAGTTGATGACCCGAAAGGGCATTCAATGGCGACCCCCCAATCAAGGCGCACCCAGGCTCA
>JBDLVJ010000108.1:0-6014 GCA_039804875.1 Pseudomonadota bacterium
ATCCTCGACGGCACCGTCGCGCAGGCCGGCGACAACGTGCTGGTCTACGCCACCAGCAACCGCCGCCACCTGCTGCCCGAGCAGATGAAGGACAACCTGGCCGCCACCTACGCCGAGGACGGCGAGCTGCACCCCGGCGAGGCGGTCGAGGAGAAGATCTCGCTGTCCGAGCGCTTCGGGCTGTGGATCAGCTTCTACCCCTTCAGCCAGCCCGAGTATCTGGCCATCGTGGCGCAGTGGCTGGGCCATTTCGGCCTGGACGCCGCGGGCATCGCGGCGGCGCGGCCGCTGGCGCTGGTCTGGGCGCTGGAGCGCGGCTCGCGCTCGGGCCGCGTGGCCTACCAGTTCGCGCGCGACCACGCCGGGCGCGAGGTCGCGGCCGAGGCGCCGCTGCCCTCGATCTCGAACTACGTGCCGCGCGGCCTCGACCATGTCTGAGCCGGCCCTGGTCGTGCCCGGCGCCGAGGGCCTGGCCCCGCGCGAGCCGGTCGACGTGGCGGTGGGGGTGCTGATCGAGCGGGATGCTGCCGGCGCCGAGGGCCGGTTTCTGCTGACCTCGCGGCCGGCGGGCAAGGTCTACGCGGGGTTCTGGGAGTTCCCGGGCGGCAAGTTCGAGCCCGGCGAGGCGGTTGGCCAGGCGCTGGCGCGCGAGTTGCACGAGGAGCTGGGCGTGGCCATCGACGCCGCCGACGTGATCGCCTGGCGGCAGATCGAGGTCGACTACCCGCACGCCCGCGTGCGCCTGCACTTCTGCAAGGTGTACGCGTGGCGCGGCGAGTTCGAGATGCGCGAGGCGCAATCGATGGCCTGGCAGGCGCTGCCCGTGGCCGTGACGCCGGTGCTGCCCGGCACCGTGCCCGTGCTGCAGTGGCTGGCCGCCGAGCGCGGCCACGTCGGGGCGACGCACACCGAGGTGTGAACCTGATCGGATGGCGGGGCTCCGCTCAGTCGTTCAGGTCGTCCTCGGACGGCGGCTTGGCCTCGACGCGGTAGTCCTCGGCGGCCCAGGCGCCGATGTCGATCTGCTGGCAGCGCTCGCCGCAGAAGGGCCGGAAGGGGTTGTCGCGGCGGTAGACCGTCGGCCGGCGGCAGGTCGGGCAGGGCACGGTCGGGCCCGGAACGGGGGGGCTGGGCGGCGCGGGTTCGGTCATCGGGGACTCCGGTGCGCCGCGGTCAGGCGATCGCTCAGGCGCACAGCGTCAGCTCGAGGCTCAGGTCCTCGGTGGTGGGTTTCAGCCGCAGGTCCTCGTCCGGGCGCAGCAGGCGCACCGCCAGCAGCAGGCGGTTGCCGCTGATCTCGGGCACCAGGCCGAGCGAGCGCGGCAGCTGCAGGCGCGCGAGCTGGTGCGGGCGCGGGCCGCTGAGGCTGAGCTGGAACTGCCCGCCGCGCACCTCGACGACCTGGCTGCTGGCCGATTCGCGCAGCAGCCCCAGGCAGACGCTCAGCGCCTGCGCGACCGGGTCGAGCGTGGTCAGCCAGCGGTGCAGGTCGGCGCGGCGGCGCTCCGCGCTGTCGTGCTGCCAGGCGTGGTAGCCCGGCAGGTCGAAGGCACAGGTGCCGCCGGGGATGCTGATGCGGCTGCGCACGCTCATCAGCCAGTCGTTGGCGGTGAGGGCCTGGCCGGCCTTGCCGGCGAGCTGGTTCAGGCGCTGGTGGGCGAGTTCGATGCGACGGATCGCGCCTTCGAGCGCGCCCTCGGCGATCGCCGGGTTGCCGCGGTAGCCCGACAGCAGGATGCGCTGGCGGTCGAGCTCCTGCAGCAGGTCGACCTTGAGGTCGGCGCGCGAGGTCAGGTCCATCACCTCGAACAGCGTGGCCAGCGCGTGGTGGTGGTCGAGTGCGGTGTCGCGCGACAGCAGCGGCGCGAAGCGCGCCAGCAGGTGCTCGAGCCGCAGCATGGTGCGCACGGTCTCGTTGAACGGGTATTCGTAGAGGATCAAACCGGGGGCTCCCTGCCCGGCGGCCGGTGCCGGCGGGCGATGCGGGATTGTTTCACAGGGCCTGCGACGCGACCGGCGGCCTGCCCGTCCAGGCCTGCCAGACCGCATCGACCTGCCGGTGCAGCGCGGCCAGGTCGATGCCCTCGTTCAGGATCACCGCGTCGGCCACCGCCCGGCGCGCCTCGCGCGTGGCCTGCGCGGCGATGACCGCGCGCACCTGTTCCACCGGCCAGCCGTTGCGCCGCACCACGCGCTCGATCTGCGTGGCCTCGCCGCAGTCGACCACCAGCACGCGGTCGACGCGCTCGCGCCAGCGGCCGGACTCGACCAGCAGCGGCACGTCGAACACCCGCACCTGGCCGTCGGTGGCTGCCGCCGCCTGGGCCTCGGTCAGCGCGCCGATCATCGGGTGCAGGATGGCCTCGAGCGCGCGCTTGGCCGCCGGGTCGGCAAACACCCGCGCGCGCATCCGGTCGCGGTCGAGCGCGCCGTCGGCGCCGATCGTGTCCGCGCCGAACGCCGCCGCGATGGCCGGCAGCGCGGCGCCGCCAGGGGCGGTCAGGCTGCGGGCCAGCGCGTCGGTGTCGATGACCATGGCGCCCAGCGCCGCCAGCCGAGCGGCGACCGTGCTCTTGCCGCTGCCGATGCCGCCGGTGAGGCCGATCCGGAGGGCGCCGGGCGGCGCGCTGGCCTCGGCCACGTCTCAGCGCAGGATGCCCTGCAGCAGCTGCGGGCCGTAGAACATCGCCGCCAGGCCGCCGCCGGCCAGGTAGGGGCCGAAGGGGATCGGCACCTCGCGCCGGTGACCGCGGGCGAAGACCAGGAAGAGTCCGACCGCCGCCCCGACCACCGAGGACAGCAGGATGATCGGCAGCAGCTGCGCCACGCCCAGCAGCGCGCCCAGTGCGGCCAGCAGCTTGAAGTCGCCCTCGGCCATGCCGCGCACGCCGCGGATGGCGGCGTAGACCGTGGTCAGCAACCACAGCGAGCCGTAGCCGAACAGCACGCCCAGCGCGGCGTCGCCCAGCGACACCGGCGTCCAGCCCAGCCAGGCGGCCAGCAGGCCCAGGCCCAGCAGCGGGTAGGTCAGGTTGTCGGGCAGCAGCGTGGTGTCCAGGTCGATCAGCGCGGCGGCGATCAGCAGGGCCGCCGCGGCGCAGTAGACCGCCGTGGTCGCGGTCGGGCCGAAGGTGGCGGCGATCGCCGCGAAGGCCAGCGCCGTGCCGACCTCGACCAGCGGGTAGCGCAGGCCGATGGCCGTGCCGCAGGCGGCGCAGCGCCCGCGGAGCACCAGCCAGCTCAACAGCGGCAGGTTGTGGAACCAGCGCAGCGTCGTGCCGCAGGCCGGGCAGCGCGAGCGGGGCTTGGACAGCGTGAGGGCAGGCAGTGCCGACAGCGCCGTCTCCAGCCGTGCGCCGCCCGCGTCGAGCTGGGCCAGGCCCGCCTCGTCGATCGCCGTGCCCAGCGCGCGCTGCAGGCTGACGCGGTCGCGCAGCATGGCCTGCACGTCGGCCAGCCACTGGCGCTCGAGCACCAGGGGCAGGCGGTGCACCACCACGTTCAGGAAGCTGCCGATGCACAGGCCGAGCACGGCCAGCACCGGCACCGACAACCAGATCTCGTTCGCGGGCCAGACCATCGGCGCGTCAGACCACCTGGCCGAGCTTGAAGATCGGCAGGTACATCGACACCACGATGCCGCCGATCAGCGTGCCCAGGATCACGATGATGATGGGCTCCATCAGCGTCGACAGCCCCTTGACCGCCTCGTCGACCTCCTGCTCGTAGAAGTCGGCGACCTTGCTGAGCATCTGGTCGAGCGAGCCGGACTCCTCGCCGATGGCGCTCATCTGCAGCACCATGTTCGGGAAGATGCCGGTGGCCTGCATCGACGAGGTCAGCGCGGCGCCGGTGGAGACGTCGCGCTGGATCTGCTCGGTGGCCTCGGAGAACACCGCGTTGCCGGCCGCGCCGCCCACCGAGTCGAGCGCCTCGACCAGCGGCACGCCGGCGGCGAACATCGTCGACAGCGTGCGCGCCCAGCGCGCCACCGCGGCCTTGTGCACCAGCGAACCGAAGATCGGCAGCTTGAGCATCAGGCGGTCGACCGCCATCTGCATGCGCTCGGATCGCCGCCAGCTCTGCAGCAGCATGTAGAAGCCCCCGCCGATGCTGCCGAAGATCACCCACCAGTAGTCGACGAAGATCTCCGACATCCGGATCACCACCAGCGTGGGCAGCGGCAGGTCGGCACCGAAGGACTTGAAGATGTCCTTGAAGGACGGGATCACGAAGATCATGATCACCGACACCACCACGAAGGCCACCACCAGCACGGCCACCGGGTAGATCAGCGCCGAGCGGATCTTGTTCTGCAGCTCGATGGTCTTTTCCTGGTAGGTCGCCAGGCGTTCGAGCAGGGTTTCCAGGATGCCGGCGGCCTCGCCGGCCTCGACCAGGTTGCAGTACAGCGCGTCGAACTGCAGCGGGTGCTTGCGGAAGGCGCCCGACAGGCTGGTGCCGGTCTCGACGTCGCCGCGGATGTCGTTGAGCATGCGCGTCAGGCGCGGGTTGGAGCTGCCGCGCGCAACGATGTCGAAGGACTGCAGCAGCGGCACGCCGGCCTTGAGCATGGTGGCGAGCTGGCGGGTGAAGACGGCGATGTCCTTGCCCTTGATCGACTTGCCGCCCGAGATGCGGCGCTTCTTGACCTTGGTGACCAGCACGCCCTGGCGGCGCAGGCTGGCGCTGACCATGGCCTCACCGCCGGCGCGCAGCTCGCCGCGCACGGCCTTGCCGTTGCGGTCCTTGCCTTCCCACTCGAAGACGAAGTCCTTGATCTTCCCTTTCGCCGCCGATGCCGCGCCTGTGGCCATTGAGCCTCCGTGTGCCTGTGTGTGTCGCCGTGTCTGTCGCTGCCCGGGCCGCCGTCAGCGCCCCGGTTCGGGCCGTGCGCGGCTCATTGGTTGGTCACCGAGATGACCTCCTCGAGCGTGGTCACGCCCAGCCGCACCTTGACCAGGCCGGACTGGCGCAGGTCGCGCACGCCCTCGCGCGCAGCCTGCTCGGCGATGTCCAGCGCCGTGCCCTCGGACAGGATGACCCGCTGGATCGCCTCGGTGATCGGCATGACCTGGTAGATGCCCACGCGCCCGCGGTAGCCGTTGCTGCAGGCGTTGCAGCCCACCGCCTTGAACGGCTTCCAGCTGCCGTCGACCTCCTCGGGCTTGAAGCCGGCGCGCAGCAGTGCCTCGCGCGGGTACTCGGCCGGGGTCTTGCAGTTGTCGCACAGGCGCCGGCCCAGGCGCTGCGCCGTGATCAGCAGGATGCTCGAGGCGATGTTGAACGGCGGCACGCCCATGTTGAGCAGCCGCGTCAGCGTGGTCGGCGCGTCGTTGGTGTGCAGCGTGGACAGCACCAGGTGACCGGTCTGCGCGGCCTTGATCGCGATGTCGGCGGTCTCGAGGTCGCGGATTTCGCCGACCATGATCACGTCCGGGTCCTGCCGCAGGAAGGCCTTCAGCGCGGTCGAGAAGTTCATCCCGGCCTTGTCGTTGACGTTGACCTGGTTGATGCCCGGCAGGTTGATTTCGGCCGGGTCTTCCACGGTCGAGATGTTGATGCCAGGCTGGTTGAGGATGTTCAGGCAGGTGTAGAGCGACACCGTTTTCCCCGAGCCGGTCGGGCCGGTGACGAGGATCATCCCGTACGGCCGCTTGATCGCCGACAGCAGCCGCTCCTTCTCCTCGCGCTCGTAGCCCAGCGCTTCCACGCCGAGCTTGGCCGAGGACGGGTCGAGGATCCGGATCACGATCTTCTCGCCGAACAGCGTCGGCAGGGTCGAGATCCGAAAGTCGATCGCCTTGTTGCCGAACTTCAGCTTCATGCGGCCGTCCTGCGGCACGCGCTTCTCGGCGATGTCGAGCTTGGAGATGACCTTGATGCGCGAGGACAGCTTGTCCTTGATGGCCACCGGCGGCTGCGTGATCTCTCGCAGTTCGCCGTCGATGCGGAAGCGCACGCGGTAGCTGTATTCGTAGGGCTCGAAGTGCAGGTCAGAAGCGCGCATGTTG
>JBDLVJ010000109.1:0-2559 GCA_039804875.1 Pseudomonadota bacterium
GCCCGGCTCGCGCTTGACGCTGATGCGCAGTTCGCTGCCGTTGGCCGCAGCCGACAGCGAGTAGTTGCGGCGCTGGTCCTGGCCGTCCACCGTCAGGCGCAGGCCGATGTATTGGCCCGGCTGGTGGGCGACCACCGGGCCGCCATCGACCGGGCTCAGGTAGAACGAGGTGATCTCGCTGCTCTCGGCTTCCTTGCGCGCGACGCGGAACGCCCGCGCGCCGCGCCAGCCGCCGGTGGCCGCCTGGGTGGCGGCGTAGACCTGCTCTTCGGCGTTGATCAGGATGTCGGCCAGTTGCTGGTAGGCTGCGCCCCAGGCCGCGAGCACTTCGTCGGTCGCGATCTCGGCGCCCAGCACTTCACGGATGGCGCGCAACAGGCAGGCGCCGACGATCGGGTAATGCTCGGGCAGCACCTGCAGCGCCACATGCTTGTGGATGATCTGCGCCGGCAGGTCGCCCAGGCCTTCGAGGCGGTCGATGTGCTTGGCGTACATCAGGACGCTGTTGGCCAGCGCCCGCGGTTGGTCGCCGCTGGCCTGGTGCGCCTGGTTGAACAGGGGGCGCACCTCGGGGAACTCACCCAGCATGATGCGGTAGAAATGCCGGGTCAGGGTCTCGCCGCCGGTTTCAAGCAGCGGAACGGTCGATTTCACAATGGCGCGCTGGGCGTCGTTCAACATGGTGGAGGCTCCTCATCGGTGGGTTCGATCAGGCCAGATGGCCCTGCCCCCTTTAACGCAACGCGCGTGCCAGGCGCAACGGTGATACCGATCAATGACTTGGCGCGGACCGAGTCATAACGACCTAAATTTTGATAGAGTCAATATGACTTTATATGGTGTAAAAATGACTCCATCCGAATGGCTCAATGCCGTCGTCCCGCTGGTCGCCAACCTGCCGCAGAAGATGCCGGCGTCCGAGCGCTACCGCCACCTGCTGGAAACCGTGCGGCGGCTGTTTGCCTGCGATGCGGTCGCGCTGCTGCGGCTCGAGAACGACTGCCTGCTGCCGCTGGCGAACGACGGACAGAGCCCGGACACGCGGGGCCGGCGCTTTCGCGTGGCCGAGCACCCGCGCTTCCAGCGGCTGCTCGAGGCCCGGCAGGCCACCCGTTTTCCGCCCGACAGCCCGCTGCCCGATCCCTACGACGGCCTGGTCGAGGCCAGCCAGGGCCAGCTCGAAGTGCATGACTGCATGGGTGTGCTGCTGCAGATGGAAGGCGAGCCCTGGGGCCTGCTGACGCTGGACGCGCTGACGCCGGGCCGCTTCACGCCCGCCCAGGTCGAGAGCCTGGGCGCCTTTGGCAACTTCGCCGCCGCCACGGTCGCGGCCGCGACACGCATCCAGCGGCTGGAGCAATGGGCCGAGAGCGAACATCTGCAGGCCGAGCGCTACCGGCGGGCGGCCAGTCAACCCAGCCGGCCGCTGCTGGGACAAAGCCCGGTCTTCAAGCGCATGCTGAAGGAACTGGACCTGGTCGGCGCCAGCGACCTGACCGTGCTGATCACCGGCGAGACCGGCGTCGGCAAGGAACTGGTGGCACAGGCCCTGCACGAGCGCTCGGCCCGTCGCGACCAGGCCTTCGTGAGCCTGAACTGCGCCGCCCTGCCCGAGACGCTGGTCGAGAGCGAACTGTTCGGCCATGTGCGCGGCGCCTTCACCGGCGCGGTCAGCGGGCGCGAGGGCAAGTTCGAGCTGGCCGATGGCGGCACCCTGTTTCTCGACGAGGTCGGCGAGCTGTCGCTGGCCGTGCAGGCCAAGCTGCTGCGCGTGCTGCAGAGCGGGCAGCTGCAGCGGCTGGGCTCCGACCGGGAACACCGGGTCGATGTGCGCCTGATCGTCGCGACCAACCGCGACCTGGCCAGCGAGGTGCGGGCCGGCCGCATGCGGGCCGACATCTACCACCGGCTCAGCGTCTACCCGCTGCCCGTGCCGCCCTTGCGCGAGCGCGGCCGCGACGCGCTGCTGCTGAGCGGCTTCTTCCTGGAGGAAAACCGCTGCCGCCTCGGCATCTCGAGCCTGCGGCTGGAGCCCGACGCGCAGGAGGCCCTGCTGGCCTATGAGTGGCCGGGCAATGTGCGCGAGCTCGAACACCTGATCGGACGCAGCGTGCTCAAGGCGCTCGGGCGGCAGAGTCCGAGGCCGCGCATCCTGAGCCTGAGCGCCCAGGACCTCGGCCTGCCCAGCCCGGACCCCATGTCCAGGCCCTGGGATGACGATGCAACCTCGCTCGGCGCCCCGCCAGTCGCCAAGCCAGCCGTGCCGGCGCCGGGACTGCGCCAGGCGGTCGAGGCGTTCGAGCGCCGCCTGATCGAGCAATGCCTGCTGCGCCATCGGTACAACTGGGCCGCCGCCGCCCGGGAACTGCGGATCGACCGCGCCAATCTGGCCCGGCTGGCGAAGCGACTGGGCTGCAACAGCTCGCCGTCGGCCACGGACGGGCCGCCGCACGACACCGGCAGCGACGACAGGCCGTAGACTCGATGCCTTTTGGACCACCGCTGATGGACCCCGCTTTTCGATCAGGCGCCCGCGAGGGCCTGCGCACCGTGCTGCCG
>JBDLVJ010000110.1:0-3404 GCA_039804875.1 Pseudomonadota bacterium
AGTTCGTTGTTCTTGGCGTCGAAGCTCTGCAGGCCGTAGCCCTGCAGGAAGCCGTTGTGGCGCTGCGCGCCGACCGGGTGACCCGGGAACAGGTCCAGGGTCGCGATCACGGGCTTCTTGCCAGCCAGGGCGGCCTTGGCATAGGCGCCGATCAGCTCGCCAGCCTTGTAGTTGTTGGTGGCAAACAGCGCGTCGGTGGCGTCTTGCGGGTCGGTCGGGCTGTCGAGCGCGATCACCATCACGCCCTGAGCGCGAGCCTTCTTGATCGCCGGCACGATGGCCTTGGAATCGCTCGGGGTGATCAGGATGGTCTTGGCGCCGGCGGCGATCATGTTCTCCATCGCGGTGACCTGGCCGGCGTTGTCGCCGTCGCTCTTGCCCGCGCCGCTCAGCAGCTTGGCGCCGAGCTTCTTGGCCTCGGCCTCGGCACCTTCCTTCATCTTGACGAAGAAGGGGTTGGTCTCGGTCTTGGTGATCAGGCCGATCACGGGTTCGGCCGCGTGGGCGAAGCCGGCGGCTGCGACGGAAGCGGCGATCAGGCCCAGGCGAATCGTGGTGGTGTGGAAAGTCATGCTTGCTCCTCTTGTGTGGATCATCTGTGAAGCCGATCTTGGCATCGGCCTGTATCAACGGCAAGCTCTTGTCTGCTCTCGCCGTGGCGCAAGTATCCCGCAAGCCAAAAACTAAATCAATTAGATTTAGTTAGTGTTTTCCCTAATGACGCCGGCCAAGCCTTGCAGCGAAACTTCCAGAAAATTCGCCCTCCACCCCGCTTTTCTCAAAGGTATCTTCCATGTCCACTCCGATCCTGATCCTCGGCGAAGCCCTGATGGACTGCATCACCCAGGCCGATGGCGGCCTGCTGCCGCTGATGGGCGGCAGCCCCTTCAATCTGGCGCGCGCGACCGCGCTGCAAGGCGGCCAGGTCGGCTATCTGTCGCCGTTCTCGAGCGATGCCTTCGGCCAGCAGCTCAAGGCGTGTTCGATCGCCGACGAGGTCCAGCCCATGAGCCCGGACAGCGCACGCCCGACCTCGCTGGCCGTGGTGACCGTGCGCGCGGGCCAGCCCAGCTACGGCTTCTACCGCGAAGGCATCGCCGACCGGAGTTACACCGTGGACGGCGTGCTGCAGTTGCTGGCGTCGGTGCCGCCAAATCCCGGCCTGAAGGTGTTGCACACCGGCTCGCTGATGCTGGTGCCGCCCGAGAACGTCAAGGTCATGCGGGTGATCGAGGGGGCCCGCGCCCTGGGCTGGACCATCAGCATCGACGTGAACCTGCGGCCACGGGTGGCCGACGATCTGGCGGGCTATTGCGCCGCCGTGATGCAGGCGGTGGAACTGGCCGACTGGGTCAAGGCCAGCGACGAGGATCTCGAGATCCTGGGCTTCGGCCACGCCAGCCTGGCCACGGCCGACGCGCTGCGCCAGCGCTTCGCGCGCGGCGCCAACCGGCGCATCGCCTTCACCTTCGGCGCGGCGGGCGCCTACCTCTGGATCGACGGCCAGAGCGCCATGGCCGCGGCACCGCAAGTCGAGCTGGTCGACACGGTGGGCGCTGGCGACACCTTCTGGGGTTCCCGCCTGGCGGACTGGGGCACGCGGCCCGAGGGTGCCGCCGAGCGCGCGGCGGCCACGCTGCAGCGCGCGATGCAGGCCGCCGCCATCAACTGCAGCCGCAAGGGCTGTCAGCCACCCAGGCTGGCGGAATTGACGCAGGATGAAACCATGAAGTAACTATATTACATTTTTTGACACAGAAAATAAGTAACATGGTTACATCCACTCGCTACGCAGACTCCATGAACACCGCAGCCCAACCTCCTTTGGACATCGTCATCTTTGGCGGTGCCGGCGACCTGTCCTGGCGCAAGCTCCTGCCCGCCCTCTACATGGCTCATCTGCACGGCCGTCTGGCCGAGGACTGCAGGATTATCGGCGTCGGCCGCAACGACTGGAGCCGCGAGCAGTACGTGGCCTTCATCGACAAGACCTCGCGCGCCTATGTCGAGGCGCACGCCATGCAGGCCGAGGCCTGGCAGGGTTTCCTGCAGCGGCTGGACTTCGTGAGTCTGGACGCCACCGCGTCCGAGGGCTATGGCGAGCTCGCCAGCCACTGTCAGCCGGGCTCGATCAAGGTGTTCTACCTCGCCACCGCGCCGAGCCTGTTCAGCCGGATCGCCGAGCAGCTCGATCAGGCCGGGCTGATCGATGCGCAGGCCCGGGTGGTGCTGGAAAAGCCGCTCGGCCATGACCTGCCCTCGGCGCGCGCGATCAACGAGGCCGTGGCGCGCCACTTCCGCGAAGGCCAGATCTACCGGATCGACCATTACCTGGGCAAGGAGACGGTGCAGAACCTGATGGTGCTGCGCTTTGGCAACGCGATCTTCGAGCCGCTGTGGCGCGCGCCCTACATCAAGAGCGTCCAGATCACGGCGGCCGAGACCGTCGGCGTCGGCACCCGCGCCGGCTTCTACGACCACACCGGTGCCATGCGCGACATGGTGCAGAACCACCTGCTGCAGCTGCTGTGCATCGTCGCGATGGAGGCCCCGATCTCGCTCGACCCCGACGACGTGCGCGACGAGAAGCTCAAGGTGCTGCGCTCGCTGCGCAAGATGAGCCTGAGCGACATCGTGCGTGACACGGTGCGCGGCCAGTACACCGAGGGCGTGGTCAACGGCGAGGCGGCCAAGGGCTATCTGCAGGAGGCCGATGTGCCCGCGAGCAGCCCCACCGAGACCTTCGTCGCGATCCGGGCCCAGATCAACAACGCGCGCTGGGCCGGGGTGCCCTTCTTCCTGCGCACCGGCAAGCGGATGCAGAACCGCCACTCCGAGATCATCATCGAGTTCTCCGAGCCGCCGTTCTCGATCTTCGCCGACCAGGCCGTCGCCTCGACCCCGAACCGGCTCATCATCACGTTGCAGCCCGACGAGTCGCTGCAGATGCAGATGATGGCCAAGGAACCCGGCTCGGGCATGAAGATGCGCCCGGTCAACCTGAACCTGGACCTGCAGTCGGTCTTCACCGAGCGCCGGGCCGAGGCCTACGAGCGCCTGCTGATCGATGTCATCAAGGGCCGGCTGACCCATTTCATGCGCCGCGACGAGCTCGAGGCAGCCTGGAAATGGGCCGACCCGATCATCGAAGGCTGGAAGCAGCTGGCCGACAAGCCCAAATCCTACCCGGCCGGCAGCTGGGGACCGGCGGCCTCGTCGGCCCTGGTCGCACGCGAGAACGCGGTCTGGGCGGAAGCGCAGTAAGGCCATGATGCAGCCCTCCCCCGCTACCCATCCCGCTGACGCCAGCCCCTGGCTGCTGCGCCCCTGCCAGGACGCCGCGCAACAGGCGCACGACCTGGCGCTGGAACTGGCCGACCGGCTGCGCCAGGCGCTGGCCGCGC
>JBDLVJ010000111.1:0-4364 GCA_039804875.1 Pseudomonadota bacterium
ACGCCCAGGCGGTCCCAGATCTCGAGCGTGCGCTTGGCAAAGCACAGTGCACGCGAGCCGATCGATAGCCGGTGGTCGTTGTCGAGCAGCAGCACGCGCTGGCCGCGCTGGGCCAGGTCGAGCGCCAGCGTCAGGCCGACCGGGCCGGCGCCGACGATCACGACCGGATGCCGGGCCGGGCGATCGGCGTCCTGGTCGGGCGAGCGCTGGTAGGCAAACTCGATCGCCTGCACGGCCGCGCCGTCGCCGTGGAAGGGATGGGAAGAAAGGTCTTCGCGTTTCATGTCTTACCTCTGCTGGAGTGAGAACCGCCGGATCGATGCCGGGTCTTCGTTCTGGGCAAAGCTCCGCCCGGCCGGCGGCGCGGGGCGCTGCCGGAGGCGGGGGAGTGGGAACTCAGCGCTGACGGCTCAAAGAGCCCGCGCCTCAGGCATCAGCCCTCGAGCGCGATCCACATCTGGCGGTCGCGCTCGGCGGTCCAGATGCGCGGATCGGTGTACTGGGTCGCCTCGTCGTAGGCGCGGGTCACGTCGAACGGCATGCAGTGGTTGAAGATGACCCAGTGGCCGTACTTGGGGCTCAGCCTGGCGAAGGTCTCCTCGTAGACCGCGCGCAGGTCCTTGCCGGCGGCGGCACCGGCCTGCACGCTCTCGTACAGGTCACGGATGAAGTCGCGCGTGCCGCTCAGGCCGGCTTGCACCTGCTCGGGCGTGGTCAGCGCGGCGCCACGGCCGGGCACCAGCTTCTCGGGCTGGAGCGCGGCGACGTTGTCGAGCGTCTGCGGCCAGTCCTTGAAGTAGGCGTCGCCGGCGTAGGGGGTGGCATCGAACTCGACCAGATCGCCCGAGAACAGGATCTTCTCGGACGGAATCCAGGCCACGGTGTCGCCCTTGGTGTGGCCGCGACCGAGCTGGATCAGCTGGACTTCGAGCTTGCCGAGCCAGATCGACATCTTGCCCTCGAAGGTCATGGTCGGCCAGGTCAGGCCGTCGGGCACGCTCTCGACGTTCTGGAACAGGCGCGGAAAGCGGCCGATCTCGCTGGCCTTGTCGAACTCGCCGCGCTCGACCACCAGGTCGTAGGTGTCGCGGCTGGCGATGATCTGCTCGCCGCCCTCGGCCATGTAGGCGGAAGCGCCCAGCACGCGCACCGCGTGGTAATGGCTCATGACCACGTACTTGATCGGCTTGTCGGTGACTTCGCGGATGCGGCGGATCACGTCCTGCGCCATCACCGGCGTGGCCTGGGTGTCGATCACCATCACGGCGTCGTCGCCGATGATGATGCCGGTGTTCGGGTCGCCCTCGGCGGTGTAGGCGTAGGCATGCTCGGACAGCTTCTCGAAGGTGATTTTCTTTTCCTCGAGGTCGGCGGCGGAGGCGAAGGTCTTGCTGCTCATGGCGGTTCCGGGTTGAAATTCGTCAATGACGAACGTGTTTAACGAAATGGACTGTCGCCATGGTAGCCAAAATATTCGCTATTGACAAATTAATTCGTTTAAGTAGAAACCCTGATGCCGGACCGGCAGCCGGTCTTCTGCGGGGACAATAGCCCTCATGGTCAGAACTTCCGCCCCGCAACACCTTCCTAGCGTCAGCGACACCGCCAGCCACGATGAGGGCGAAACGCGCACCTCGCGCGGCATCCAGAGCGTCGAGGTCGGCGGTCAGCTGCTCAAGGCACTGGCGCACACCGGCCGGCGCATGGCGCTGAAGGACCTCGCGCGCGAGGCCGACATGACGCCGGCCAAGGCCCATCCCTACCTGGTGAGCTTCGGCAAGCTGGGCCTGATCGAGCAGGACCCGGTCAGCGGCCACTACGGCCTGGGGCCGCTGGCGCTGCAGCTGGGCCTGATCAGCCTGCAGCAGGTGGACCCGGTCCGGCTGGCCATCGCCGCGCTGCCGGGGCTGGCGCACAGGCTGGGCTGCACGGTATCGGCGGCGGTCTGGGGCGGACAGTCGCCGATCATCATCCGGGTCGAGGAAGGACCGACGCCGGTGCATGTCTCGATGCGCCACGGCAGCGCGGCCTCGATGCGCCACACCGCGACCGGCAAGGTGTTCGCGGCCTTGCGCCCTGCCGGGGAAGTCGCGCTGGCGCTGGCGCGCGAGGGCCATGCCGGCGCGCTGGACGAGCACGGCTTCGCGGCCGAATTGCAGGCCGTGCGCCAGAGCGGCATCAGCCGGGTGCAGGACGAGCTGCATCTGGGCATCAGCGGACTGGCGGCGCCGGTCTTCGACGGTTTCGGCAAGCTGGTCCTGGTGATCGCCGCGATCGGCCCCACCGCCAGCATGCAGCTCGAGCCCGCCAGCGCGCAAGCGCTGGCCCTCAGGCAGGCCGCCCAGACCATCAGCGAACGGCTGGGCGCCAGACACCTCGAGTCAGACTGAGCCAGAACCTGGGCGGACGGGGATCGGGCTGACCAGGGCAATTGCGGCCATCAAGTCGGCCGCGGCGGCGCTCAGCGCCAGGGGGCGCTGGCCTCGACCAGGCCGATGATCGCGCGCTCCAGCGCCAGCAGCACCGGCTCCAGCTCCTCCTGGCCACGGTCGATCGCCTCCTCCACCGCCGCGGCCGACTGCATCAGCCCGGTCGCGCAGAGAAAGCCGGCGCTGCCGCGCAGGGTGTGCATGCGGCGCGCGGCGGCCTCGCGCTCGCCGCGCTCGAGCTCGCCCCGGACCTGCGGCACGGCGTCGCGGTGCTCGGCGACGAACATGGCGAGCAGATCGAGAAAGATCTGGCGGTCACCGCCCAGGCGCTGCGCGGCGCGCTCGCTGTCCAGGCCCGCAATGACGGGAAAATCCGTCGGATCAGCCGCCGGCGCCGACCGGACTTCGGACGCGGGACCGGCCGGCCGGGGCTGTATCCAGTCGGACAGCAGCGTCACCATCTGCTCGAGGTCCATCGGCTTGGGCAGCACCTCGTCGGCGCCGGCCGCGCGCGCGGCGGCCTGCTGCTCCTCGCGCACGCCGGCGGTGAAGGCGATCACGGGCAGCTCGCGCAGGCCCAGCTCGCCCCGGATCAGGCGGGTGGCGCTCAGACCGTCGAGCACCGGCATCTGGATGTCCATCAGCACCGCGTCGAAGGCGGCCGGAGTCGATCTGAGCAGCTGCACCGCCTGCTGGCCATCGGCCGCCAGGGTCGCGCTCGCGCCCTCGAGCCGCAGCGCGCGCTCGACCAGGTCGCGGTTCATCGCGCTGTCGTCGACCACCAGGATGCGCGCGCCGACCAGGCGCGGCGCGATCGGACCGGGCGGCGGGCGCCGGACCGAGGGCTCGCAGGACAGCGCGGTGCGCTCGAACGGCAGCTCGAACCAGAAGTTGCTGCCCTGGCCGGGCTGGCTTTCGGCGCCGATCTCGCCGCCCATGAGCTCGACCAGCCGCTTGCAGATCGACAGGCCCAGCCCGGTGCCGCCAAAGCGCCGGCCGATGCCGGCATCGGCCTGGGTGAAGGGCGAGAACAGCCGCTCGAGCGCCTCGGGCGCGATGCCCATGCCGCTGTCGATGACCTCGAAGCGCAGCCAGAGGCTGGTCTTCTCCTGTTCGGTGACGCGCACGCGCAGCTCGATGGCGCCCTGCTCGGTGAACTTGACCGCGTTGCCCAGCAGGTTGAGCAGGATCTGCTCGAGCCTGAGCCCGTCGCCGAGCAGGGTGGCGAGCGCGGGCTGCGGGCCCTGCAACCGCAGGCTCAGGCCCTTGGAACGGGCGGCCTGGCCCATCAGGCTGTCGACATTGGCCAGCAGCGCGGCGAGCTCGAAGGGGCGCGGCTCCAGGCGCAGCTGGCCGGCCTCGATCTTGGACAGGTCGAGCACATCGTTGAGGATGGCCAGCAGCGACTGGCCGGCGCTGCGGATGCGCTCGACCATCTCGCGCTGCTTGCCCGAGAGCGGCTCGCGCTCGAGCACCTGGGCCAGCCCGAGCACGGCGTTCATCGGGGTACGGATCTCGTGGCTCATGTGGGCCAGGAATTCGCTCTTGGCCGCGTTGGCGGCCTCGGCGGCGTCATAGGCCTGCCGCAGCTCGTGCTCGTAGCGCTTGCGCTCGCTGATGTCTCGCGCCACGCCCAGCACCTCGACGAAGCGGCCGTCGGCGCTGACCAGCGGGCTGATCATGATCTCGGTCCAGATCGTGGCACCGGACTGGTGCCGCTGCTCGATCTCGGCCCGGAAGCTCTCGAGCGGCAACCCGGCGGCCTGGCGCTCGCGCAGGGACTGGAAATAGGCTTGGACGGTCTTGCAGGAGGGCGGCGTCAGCGCCTCCTCGAGGCTCTGGCGCATGACCTCCTCGGCCGGGTAGCCGCGCAGCTTCTCGACCGAGGGGCTGACATAGGTGTAGCGGCCATTGATGTCGAGCGTCACGATCACG
>JBDLVJ010000112.1:0-2597 GCA_039804875.1 Pseudomonadota bacterium
CGACGTTTTTCGGATTGATAAAGTGGGTCATGCCGAACTGGCGTGCCAGACCTTCACGTTCCGGATTGATGTCGATACCGATGATCTTGTCGGCGCCGACCATCTTGGCACCCTGGATGACGTTGAGACCGATGCCGCCCAGGCCGAACACGACCACGTTGGCACCCGCTTCCACCTTGGCGGTGAAGATCACCGCACCGACGCCCGTGGTGACGCCGCAGCCGATGTAGCAGACCTTGTCGAAAGGCGCATCGGGCCGGATCTTGGCCAGCGCGATCTCGGGCGCGACGATGTGGTTGGCGAAGGTGCTGGTGCCCATGTAGTGCAGGATGGGCTGGCCGTTCAGGCTGAAGCGGCTGGTGGCGTCGGGCATCAGGCCCTTGCCTTGGGTGCCGCGGATGAGCTGGCACAGGTTGGTCTTGCGGCTCAGGCAGAACTTGCAGGAGCGGCACTCGGGCGTGTAGAGAGGGATGACATGGTCACCCTTCTTCAGCGAGGTCACGCCCGGGCCGACATCGATCACGACGCCGGCGCCCTCGTGACCCAGGATGGCCGGGAAGATGCCCTCGGGGTCGGCGCCCGACAGGGTGTAGTAGTCGGTGTGGCAGATGCCGGTGGCCTTGATCTCGACCAGCACCTCGCCGAATTTCGGGCCTTGCAGGTCGACGGTCTCGATGGTAAGGGGTTGGCCGGCCTTCCAGGCCACGGCGGCGCGAGTTTGCATGGGGAGTCTCTTTCAGAACAGTCGGGTGACAACGCTGGGGACGTTGTACCAGATCCGGACCGCCCAGCGGCGGGCAGCCGAAGGCCCGCGCGCCCCATCCACTCCCCACGCGCCGGTGTCAGGCCTGGTCGAGTGCCTTGGCCGCCCCGGCCAGGGCGGGCGACTGGGTCGCGTGGATCACCCAGACCGGGATCTCGGCCAGATAGGCCTGGAAGCGCCCCTTGGCCTCGAAACGGGCCCGGAACGGCGAATGGTCGAACCACTCGCCCAGGCGCGGCACGATGCCGCCGCCAATGTAGACCCCGCCCTTGGCGCCCAGGGTCAGCGCCAGGTTGCCGGCGACAGAACCGAGCCAGGCGCACAGCATCGACAGCGCCTCGGCGCAGCGCGGCTGCTGGCCCGACAGCGCGGCAGCGCTGACCTGCGCCGCGCTCCAGCCCTCGGGCGGCAGCACGCCGTCGGCCAGACAGAGGGCGGTGTGGATGTCGACCAGGCCCATGCCGCTGACGGCGCGTTCGGCCGAGGCATGGCCATAGCGCTGGGTCAGGAACTCGACCACCAGCTGCTCGCGCGGCGTCACCGGCGCCAGGCTGACATGGCCGCCCTCGCCCTGCAGCGGCACCCAGGTGCCACGACCATCGGGCACCAGTCCCGACACGCCCAGGCCAGTGCCGGGCCCGAGCAGGCCGATCGCCGCCCCGGGCAGCGCCTGGCCGCCGCCGACCTGATGCAACTGGTCGGCGGACAGGCCCGGCAGCGCCAGCGCCAGCGCCGTGAAGTCGTTGAGCAGCTCGAGCCGCTCGAAACCCAGCGCCTGGCGCAGCGCGCTGATCGAGAACGACCAGTGGTGGTTCGTCATCTGGACCCGATCGCCATGCACCGGATTGGCGATCGCGATCGCGCAGGACTGGGGCCGGGGCCGGTCGATGCGTTCGAGGTAGGCGCGAATCGCGGCCTCGATCGAGACATAGTCGGCGCAAGGCAGGGTGATCTGGTCCTCGATCGCCGCGCCAGCGGCGGCCTGCCAGGCGAAGCGGGCGTTGGTGCCGCCGATATCGGCCAGCAGGCGCGGGGCCAGGGTCGCAGCGGTGGCAACGGGAGAGGCTTTTAGTTGTTCCATATCAAAGGCAGGGGGAAAAGCTAGGGCTAGGAGTCAAGGGCGGTTGCCCTGGCGCAGGGCGCGCAGGGTGTCGCGGGCATGCGGCAGCCAGCCATGCCGACGCCAGCGCCACCACATCAGGCCGCCGCGCACGCATTCGTCGGCGACATAGGCCAGCCAGATGCCTGGCAGGCCGAAGCTGCGCCCGAGCAGGTAGGAGCCCAGCCCGAGCACCAGCAGCTGCGACGGGATGCCGCTGAGCAGCGGAAAATGGATGTCGCCGCTGGCGCGCAGCGCGCCGGGCACGACCAGGTTCAGCACCCGGCCGATCTCGAGCAGGATCGAGATCCAGAGCAGGGTCTGCGCCGCCGCGATGATGACCGGGTCGCGCGTGAAGACGCGCATCAGCCAGGGCGCGGCCAGCGCGGCCAGCAAGGCGATGAAGCCCGAGGCCAGCATGCCGTTGCGCACGCCCTTCCTGACCATCGCATCGGCCGCGCGCAGCGAACCCGAGCCGACCAGGCGCCCGACCATGATCTCGCAGGCCCAGCCGATGGCCATGCTGATGATCAGCACATACTTGAGGGTCTGCAGCACATAGGAATGGGTCGCCAGCGCGGCCACCCCCAGCCTGGCCACCGCCGACAGCGAGACCATGAAGCCGATGCGGTAGACCATCTCCGAGGCCGCGCCCGGCAGGCCGATGCGCAGCACCGGCCCGAGCAAGGCGCTCGGCACCCGCCACCAGTCCCGGGCCAGCGGCCGGCTCTGCAG
>JBDLVJ010000113.1:0-4157 GCA_039804875.1 Pseudomonadota bacterium
AGGACCAGCCACCCCAAGACCTTGGTCGCTAAGAGCCGCCCCACTACAGGCGCTCGTCTCGACAACCTTATATTGCAGCCGGCCATGGATATGGCCTTGATTGATGACCACCACACTAGAAAAAACATTTTCGGTGGGCAAGTTCCTTGTCTCCCCCTTTACCCATTCCACCGAGTCTGGCGATTTTGCCGCCTCGTTGTCGATTCGCAGCGGCCGCGGCAGCGGCACGCTGGACCGCGTGTTCCGCTTCGTGCCCCGGTTCAGCTGCCGTGACGAGGCGCTGCAATACGCCTTGAACCAGTGCCCCGGCCTGCTGCCTGCGCAGCTTACGGCCTGAGGCCCCTGACATCCCCATCCATACCGCTACAAGGAGCCCCTCATGTCGAAGGAAGACCTGATCGAAATGCAAGGCAAGGTAGACGAAGTGCTGCCCGACTCTCGCTTCCGCGTGACCCTGGACAACGGTCACACCCTGATCGCCTACTCGGGCGGCAAGATGCGCAAGAACCATATCCGCATCCTGGCCGGCGACAAAGTGACGCTCGAACTGTCTCCTTACGACCTGAACAAGGGCCGCATCACCTTCCGCCACCTGGAGCCCCGCTCCGGTGGCGGCGCGGCACCAGCGCGACGCAAGTTCCGCTGATTCCCTACCCCCCACCAATAGCAACCCGGCGCGACCAGCAGCTTTTGCACGCGCCTCAATAGGAACTCATATGAACAACAAACTCTTCGTCGGCAACCTGCCCTACTCGGTCAACGATGGCAGCCTGCAACAGAACTTCTCCGAGTACGGCACCGTCGTCTCGGCCAAGGTCATGACCGACCGCGAAACCGGCCGCTCCAAGGGCTTCGGCTTTGTCGAAATGGGTACCGATGAGGAAGCGCAAGCTGCCATCGAAGCCCTGAACGGCATGTCGGTGGATGGCCGCGCCATCACCGTCAACGTCGCTCGTCCGAAGGAGGACCGTCCGGGCGGCTTCGGCGGCGGCGCCCGTCGCAGCGGTGGCGGCTTTGGCGGCGGCAATGGCGGTGGCGGCTACGGCGGTGGCAACGGTGGCGGCTACGGCGGCGGCCGTTACTGATCAATTGATCAGCGCACAGCCGGTCCTCTGACCCGGCTGTGCCAGCCAGCGGCGCGCCAGCTAGGCGCGTCGGCAAACAAGGACCTTGGGCAACCCAGGTCCTTTTTTCATGAGCGGACGCTGGTCACGCGGGAATAGAACGACTTCTTGGCCAGCTCGACGGCCAGCACATAGGCCAGGGTCAGGCCGATCATGCTCAGCAGCAAGGGCGCTGGCAGGGGTACGAAGCCAAAGATCGAGCTCCACGGCAGATAAGGCAAAACCAGCGCCACGATGCTCACCAGCACGGTGCTGATCAGCAGCCAGTTGCCTGGCCGGCTGCGGTAGAACGGGCGCCGGGTGCGCACCACCAGCGCGATCACCAGCTCGGTCAACAGCGACTCAAGGAACCAGCCGGTCCTGAACTCCTCGGGCGTGGTCTGGAACAGCCACAACAGCGCGCCAAAAGTCAGAAAATCGAACAGTGAACTCAGCAGGCCGAACAACACCATGTAGTCGCGGATGAAGACCGTATCCCAGCGGCGCGGCTGGGCCACCCATTCATCATCCACCCGGTCGCTGGCGATGGCGGTCGCAGGAATGTCGGACAGGAAGTTGTTGAGCAGGATCTGCGATGCCAGTAGCGGCAGGAAGGGCAGAAAGACCGAAGCCACGGCCATGCTGAACATGTTGCCGAAGTTGGCGCTGATCGTGGTCAGCACATATTTGAGCGTGTTCGCGAAGGTCGTGCGGCCCTCGTCGATGCCTTGACGCAGGATGGCCAGATCCTTGTGCAACAGCACGAAATCCGCCGCGTCCTTGGCGACATCGACCGCCGTGTCGACCGAAATGCCGACATCGGCCCGGTGCAGCGCCAGCGCATCGTTGATGCCGTCGCCCATGTAGCCCACCACATGACCGCTCTTCTGCAGCGCCAGGATGATGCGCTCCTTCTGGTTCGGATCGACCTCGGCAAACAGCGTGCACAGGCCCGCCGCGTGCAACAGCGCCTCGTCGCCCATTTCGTCGAGTTCGGCCCCGGTCAGCACATGCTCGACCGGCAAGCCGACCGCGATGGCGACATGGCGGGCCACCTTGCGGTTGTCGCCGGTGATGATCTTGAGCGCCACGCCACGCTGCGCCAGGTCGATCAGGGTCTGGCGCGCATCGGCCTTGGGCGGGTCCATGAACAGCAGGAAACCGGCAAAGCAGAGCCCGCACTCATCGGCGCGGGCATAGCTGGCCTGCCGCGGCCCGACCTGAAGCGTCGCCACGCCCAGCACGCGGTAACCCTGGGCACTCCACTCGTCATAGCGGGTCTCGATCTGCGCGCGCCAGCCGGCATCGAGCGCGACGGCCTGATCGCCAACGCTGACGCACCGATCAAGAACCTGGTCGAGCGCGCCCTTGGTGATCAGCTGGCGCGTGCCACCGGCATTGGCCACGACCACCGACAGGCATTTGCGCACGAAATCATAGGGGATCTCGTCGATCTTGCGCCAGGCCTCGAGATCCAGGCCGGCCTTGCCGGTCGCGGCCAGCACCGCATCGTCGAGCGGATTGACCAGCCCGCTCTGGAACCTGGCGTTGAGGGCGGCGAACCGCAAGACCGCCGCACTGTCCTGCCCGGCCGCATCGAGCGCCGCGTCGAGCTCGACCACGCCTGCGGTCAGGGTGCCGGTCTTGTCGGTGCACAGCACATCCATGCTGCCGAGGTTCTCGATCGAGTTGAGCCGGCGCACGATCACGCCCTGCCTGGCCATGCGTTTGGCGCCATGCGACAGCGTGATGCTGACGATGGCGGGCAACAGCTCCGGAGTCAAGCCGACCGCCAGCGCCAGCGCGAACAGCAGCGAGGCGATTGCCGGCTTGTCGAGCAGGATGTTGATGGCCAGCACCGCCAGCACCATCACCAGCATGATGCGTGTGAGCAGGTCGCCAAAGCGCTGCAGACCGCGCTCGAACTCGGTCAGCGGCGGACGCAAGGCCAGCTTGTCGGCGATCTGCCCGAACACGGTGGCCTTGCCGGTCCGGACGATCAGGATCTGGGCCGAGCCACTGCTGACACTGGTGCCCATGAAGACGCAGTTGCGGCGCTCGGCCAGTCCCGCCTGGGCCGTGCTCGCGCCGGGGATTTTTTCGACCGGAAAGGTCTCGCCCGTCAGCACGGCCTGGTTAACGAAGCAATCGTTGGCCGCCAGCACCACGCCATCGGCCGGAATCAGGCTGCCGGCCGAGAGCTGCACCAGATCACCCGGCACCAGCCGCTCGGCCGGCAGGACGCGGGTCTGGCCATCACGCCAGGCTGTCGTGTGGACAATCACTTTCGAGCGCAATTTCTCGATCGCGTGGCTGGCGACGTATTCCTGGGTGAAACCCAGCACGGTGCTGCCCAGCACGATGACCAGCACCACGCCGGCATCGACCCACTCCGCCGCCAACAGCGAGATAAGCGAGGCGGCCATCAGGATCAGCACCAGCGGACTTCTAAACTGGTTCACGAACAAGCCCAAGGCCGAGGCCTGCTTCATGGCCTTGAGCGAATTGGGACCATGGCGCGTCCGGCGGGCAGAGGCTTCGCGCTGCGAAAGTCCATGCCGGTCGGCTGCCAGCGCCTTGAGCAGGGACTCGGCGGGCAGGCTCCAGTAATCGGCCAGCACCGATGCTTCGGGCGTGACTGGCTTGCGGCGCCTCGACCAGATGGAGAAGAAGGACATGGACGGACTCCCTGGCAGATGATCGGGCTTTAGCCGATCACGTTTTCCGGAAATCGCCCTAGAAGTGGCTGCAAGCGCATGGCTCCGGCATGAAGCGGTCGCGCCAGCGCCGGCTCGGGCAACAGGCGGTCGTATTCAGCCCTGATGGCACGATAGCACTCGCAGGCCAGGTCTTCGAGGCCAGGCCGATCAAGCACGGTGATGCGGCCACGGGCATAGCGGATCAGACCGGCACGCTGCAGCTTGAGCGCGGCTGCGGTCACTCCCTCGCGGCGAACACCCAGCATATTGGAAATCAACTCCTGGGTCATGCGTAATTCATGACCCGCCACGCGATCGAGGCTCAGCAGCAACCAGCGACTCAAGGCCTGATCGA
>JBDLVJ010000114.1:0-3689 GCA_039804875.1 Pseudomonadota bacterium
CCACCGACCATGGGCGCGCAATGGAAAGCCAAGCACAAGGACATCGCCGCCAATGCCAAGGGGCGCCTGTTCGGCAAGCTGGCCAAGGACATCATGATCGCGGCGCGCCACGGCGCCGATCCGGCCGCCAATGCCCGGCTGCGCCTGGTGGTGGAGCAGGCCCGCAAGGTCTCGATGCCGAAGGACACGCTGGAGCGCGCGATCAAGAAGGGTGCCGGCCTGACCGGTGAGGCGGTGCACTTCGAGCACGCCATCTACGAAGGCTTTGCGCCGCACCGCGTGCCGGTGATGGTCGAATGCCTGACCGACAACGTCAACCGCACCGCGCCCGAAATGCGCGTGCTGTTCCGCAAGGGCCAGCTCGGCACCTCGGGCTCGGTGTCCTGGGACTTCGACCATGTCGGCATGATCGAGGCCGAAGCCGCCACCCCCGGCGCCGACCCCGAACTGGCCGCGATCGAAGCCGGCGCACAGGATTTCGAACCCGGCGACGACGAGGGCGTGACCCTGTTCCTGACCGATCCGACCGATGTCGACCTGGTCAGCCGGGCACTGCCGGCCCAGGGCTTCACCGTGCTGTCGGCCAAGCTCGGCTACAAGGCCAAGAACCCGGTCAACCCGGCCGACCTGAGCCCCGAGCAGCAGGAAGAAGTCGAAGCCTTCCTGGCCGCCATCGACGCCAACGACGATGTGCAGGACATGTTCGTCGGCCTGGCGGGCTGATAGCCCACTCTGGCTTCAGCCCCGGCTGTAGGCCAGTCCCGACGCCACGCCGCCGAACAGGTCGCCCTCGACCAGGGTCACGCCGGCAAACTCGGCCTGCAAGGCCTGCTGGAACGGCTGCAGCGCCGACGAGCCGCCGGTCAGGTAGATCGCGTCGAGCTCGCCATCGCTCAAGCCCGCGCGCTGCACGCATTCGCGCGCGCAGGCCACGGTGCGCGCCAGCAAGGCGGCCAGATGCTCGCGCATGTCGGCCGCCGCCATCGCCACCGCCAGGCTGGGCTCGAGCTCGGACAGATCGATCCGGGTGTCGGGCTCGCCCTGCGAACAGCGAATCTTGGCCTGCTCGACCTCGTAGGCCATGCGGTGCCCCAGGCGCTGCTCGAGCACCCGCATCAGCCGCTCATGCAGGCGCGGCTCGAGGTAGTTGCTGCGCAAGGACTGCGCCTGGGCCATGGCGCGCGGCTGATAGAGCCAGTTGATCAGATGCCAGGTCGACAGGTCGAAGAAGACCCGGCTCGGCACCTCGCGCTGCTGCGGCCCGATATGCCGGAACCCCAGCAGCGGCATCGCCCGCTCCAGGCTCAGCTTCTGGTCGAAATCGGTGCCGCCGATGTGCACGCCGGTGGTGGCCAGCACATCCTGGCTGCGGTCGGCCAGCGCCATGCGATCCGGCCCCAGGCGCAGCACAGAGAAGTCCGAGGTACCGCCGCCCAGGTCGACCACCAGCACCAGGCTCTCGCGCGTCAGGCGGCGCTCGTAGTCCAGCGCGGCGGCGATCGGCTCGAACTGGAACAACACCTCGTCAAACCCGACCGAGCGTGCCGCCTGCAGCAGGGACTGCTGGGCCAGGGCATCGCGCTCGGGGTCGTCATCGACGAAATGCACCGGCCGCCCCATCACCACGCGCCGGGGCGCCGCGCCCAGGCTCTGGCTGGCGCGCTCGCGCAACACCCCCAGGAAAGTCGCGACGATGTCGAGGAAGCTGACCGCGCGGTGGTTGATGACGGTGGTCTCGAGCAGCAGCGAACTGCCCAGCAGGCTCTTGAGCGAGCGCATCAGCCGGCCCTCGGTACCGCCCAGGTAATGCGCCAGCGCGTCGCGGCCGAAATGGGTACTGCCCTCCTCGGCGTTGTAGAACACGGCGGTCGGCATGGCCAGCGCCTGGCCCTCGAGCGGAATCAGACGGGCCAGACCCTGGTCGTCGGCCCAGGCCACTGCCGAGTTGGAAGTACCGAAGTCGATACCGAGCGTGCCTTGAAGCGTAGGAGTCATGAAGTGAACAAAGGTGAGCAATGAATCGGGAAGGCTGGCCTTCACAGGGGCTGAATTTTGACAGCAGCCATGGATTAGAGTCGGTGCCCATGAACCGACTGGACACCGAACTGCGCCGCCTCTACCTCCCACACCTGCAACCCGGCGTGCCGCAGCAGGCCGAGCCGGTCACCGACGCATCGCCCGCGCTGCTCGACGCCGACGGACAGGTCCGGGCCCTGGTGCTGGAACTGGCGTGCGCGGCGGGCTGGGACGGGGTCGCGGCGCTCTGGCAAGGCATGCAAAACGAGCTCGAACTGCCCGCGCCCGCGATCGCGATCTCGGGACAGGACGGCTATCAGGTCTGGATCTCCCTCTCCGAGCCGGTTTCCGTGGCACAGGCCAGGGCATTTCTCGAGTCGCTGTGCCGGCGCTTCCTGGCCGGGATCGCGCCCCGGCATGTCCGGCTGCAGCCCAGCCTGGAGGCTGACGCACCCGATGCAACTGGCATGGCCCGACACGCCAGGCTGGTGCCGGCCCTGCAGGCCGAAAGCGGCCATTGGTCGGCCTTCATCGCCCCGAATCTGGCCGCCATGTTCGCCGACGAACCCTGGCTCGAGATGCCACCCGGCCCCGACGCCCAGGCCGACTTGCTGCTGCGCCTGAAAAGCCTCTCGCCCGCCGAATTCCGACAGGCACAGCAACAGCTCACATCGGCCGAGGCTGCCCCAGCATCAGCCGCCTCGCCCTTGCCCGCAGCGATGCCGGATCAGGCCGCTGCGGCTCGCAGCGGGTCCGACGTTGAAGCCAGCGCAGCGACCGAAGGCCAGGACCGGCTCGCCGCTTCAGCCCCGGAAGCCGACCCCAGGCGCTTCCTGCTCGCGGTCATGAACGACCCGGCCGCCGAGCTGCGATGGCGCATCGAGGCGGCCAAGGCCCTGCTGCCCTACTCCACCCGCTAGGCGCGCACGCGCGGGCGCAGCAGCGCCAACGCCAGCGCGCCTGCCACCACGCCCCAAAAGGCGGAACCGACCCCGCCCAGCGTCAGCCCCGAGGCCGTGACCAGGAAAGTGATCAGCGCCGGCTCGCGCTGTGACTCGTCCTTCATCGCGGTGGCCAGCCCGGCGCCGATGGTGCCGAACAGGGCCAGGCCGGCCAGCGCCAGCACCAGCTCTCTAGGAAAGGCCGCGAACAGCGCGCCGACCGTGGCGCCGAACAGCCCGACCAGCAGATAGAAGCAGCCGGCAAACAGGCTGGCCCAGTAACGCCTGGCCGGGTCTTCATGGGCCTCGCGCCCGCTGCAAATGGCGGCCGTGATCGCCGCGAGGTTGATCGCGTAGCAGCCAAACGGCGCCAGCAGCAGGTTGACCAGTCCGGTCCAGGCGATCACGGGCGACACCGGCACCTTGGCATAGCCCGAGGCGCGCAGCACAGCCACTCCCGGCACGTTCTGCGAGCTCATCGTGACCACGAACAAGGGAATGCCGACCCCGACCAGGACGCGCAGGTCGAACTCGGGCGCCGTGAACACCGGACTGGCCAGCTCGAGCCGCAGCAGGCTGAAGTCGAGCTGGCCCTGCAGCGCCGCCAGCGCCGTACCCAGCGCCAGCACGATGATCACCGCATAGCGCGGCAGCCAGCGGCGCGCCAGCAGATAGGCCAGGAACATCGAAAACACCAGCCCGAAGCGTTGCCCCATCGCGACAAACACCTCC
>JBDLVJ010000115.1:0-7761 GCA_039804875.1 Pseudomonadota bacterium
CCCGCTTGCCGTGGGCCGGTGTCCCTGTCCGCGAATTCCCTTCTGTCATGACCCTCGATCCTTGCCCTTGTGGCCGCCCCGACGCCAAGGGCCGCCCGCTCGCCCGCGGCGCCTGCTGCGGACCCTGTCTCGACGATTTCGCCGCCCGTCCGGCCTGTGATGCCGAAAGCCTGATGCGCTCGCGCTACAGCGCCTTCGTCGAAGGCCGGGCCGACTACCTGCTGGCGAGCTGGCACTCGGGCCGGCGCCCGGCCGCGATCGACTTCGAGCCCGGCTGCAAATGGCTGGGCCTGGAGGTCAGGCGCGCGCGCTCGACCGGGCCCGACAGCGCCGAAGTCGAGTTCGTCGCGCGCTCGCGCAGCGCCGGTCGCGCCGAGCGCCTGCACGAGATCAGCCGCTTCGTGCGCGAGGACGGCCGCTGGTACTACCTCGACGGAGACCTGCTGTGAGCGCGCCCGTCTTGAGCCGCGAGGCCGCGAGCTTCGACGCCGTGCTGTTCGACTGCGACGGCGTGCTGGTCGACAGCGAGCCGATCACCCAGGCCGTGCTGCGCGACATGCTCGAGGAGTCGGGCTGGTCGATGACGCAGGAGGAATGCATGCGGACCTTCGTCGGCAAGATGGTGCGCCAGGAGCGCGCGCTGATCGAGTCGCGCACCGGCCGGCCCCTGACCGATGCCTGGATGGACGCCTTCTACCAGCGCCGCAACCAGCGCCTGCGGGCCGAACTGCAGGCGATCGAGGGCGCGCTGGCCGCCGTCGCCGCGGCGCACACCCATGCCGGCGGCCGCATTGCCTGCGCCTCGGGCGCCGATCGCCACAAGGTCGAGTTCCAGCTCGACATGGCGGGCCTGCGGTCTTATTTCGGCCAGCGCATCTTCAGCGGCCACGAGATGCCGCGCGGCAAGCCGGCGCCCGATGTCTACCTGGCGGCGGCCGCGCATCTGGGCGCCGATCCGGCGCGCTGCCTGGTGATCGAGGACACGCCGACCGGCGTCACGGCCGGTGTCGCCGCGGGCGCCGAGGTCTGGGCCTATTGCCCGCTGCCCGGGGCGGCGGCCGAACTGCGCGCGGCCGGAGCCGTCAGGCTGTTCGACCGCATGACGGCGATCGCGCAGGCCCTGGCGGCCTAGCGGACGGCCCGTGCGCCGCGCTCAGCGCGGCGAATTCGACCCCGCCTGGTCGGGGGTCCTGAAGACCGCCACCTGCCGCACCAGGAACTGGGCCTGCGCGCTCAGGTTGTCGGCGGCGGCGGCCGATTCCTGCACCAGGGCGGCGTTGTTCTGCGTGACGCTGTCGATCTGCGCGATTGCATCGCCGACCTGCCGGATGCCGGTCGTCTGTTCCTGCGAGGCGGCGTTGATGTCGACCATCAGCTCGGCGAGCTGCCGGACGCGGGACATGATCCCGTCGATCGACGCGCCGGCCTTGGCCACCAGTTCGTTGCCGGCGACCACCTGGTTCTCGCTGGCATGAATCAGTGACTTGATCTCCTTGGCGGCGGCCGCGCTGCGCTGGGCCAGGGTCCTGACCTCGCCGGCGACCACGGCAAAGCCGCGCCCCTGGTCGCCGGCCCGGGCCGCTTCGACCGCGGCGTTGAGCGCCAGGATATTGGTCTGGAAGGCGATGCCGTCGATCACCCCGATGATGTCGCTGATCCGGTGCGAGGAGGCCTTGATGTCGGCCATCGTCGCGACGACGCGCTCGACCAGGGCCGACCCCTCGGCGGCGGCATGGCGCGACGCGCTGGCCAGTCCGGTGGCGTGCTGCGCGGCCTCCGAGTTGAGCTTGACGGTGGTGGTCAGCTCTTCCATCGTCGCGGCGGTTTCCTCCAGGTTGCTGGCCTGCTGCTCGGTGCGTTCCGAGAGGTCGGCGTTGCCGGTGGCGACCTGATGTGCCCCCGAGGCGATGCTGTTGCTGGCATGGCGAACGCCGTTGACGAGTTCGATCAGCGCGGCTTGCATCTCTCCCATCGCCTGCACCACGCTGCCGGGACTGGCCTGTCGCGTGTCGATCCGCGTCACCAGGTCGCCGCTGGCGATCCGCCTTGCCATCGCCGCGACCAGGGAGGGTTCGCCGCCAATCAGGCGGGTCAGGCTGCGCGTCAGCAGCAAGCCGATCACCAGGCTCGTCAGCAGCGCCAGCGCGGTGGTGGCGAGCAGGGTCAGCAGCTGCTCGGTATGGAGCTGGCTGCTGGTCTGGCTCATGGCGGCGGCCCGGTCTGACTTGAGCCGCATCAGCTGACTCAGACGGTCCTCGGCGTCCTGGGTCTGCTTCTGCATCACGGCCATCAGGAAAACCCTGGAGCCGTGGCTGGCGCCGATGTACTCGGCCCGGATCATCTCCATGACCTTGCTGACGTTGAGGGTGAACTCCTCCACCACGGCGAGGGCCTCGGTGACCCTGGCCTGGCCCTCGGGGTCGGAAAACTTCTGGCTCGCCAGCCGCAGGCTGGTGTTCAGGATCTCGATCTGCGCGCTCGCGTCCTTCAGGCTGTCGTCCCGGGCCTTGAGGTCAAGCGCCAGGATGGCGTTGCGCAGCAGGATGCCGGTCGAGAGCAGGGCCAGGTTCGCATCGGACGTGTGCTTGAGTCCGGTGACCGACGAGTTGTACATCTCGTCGCTGAGCTGCTGCATCTGCGAGGATTTGTAGATCGCCACGAAACCGATCACCGTGCCGATCAGCGAGACGGCCAGAAAGCCCGCTATCAGTTTGCTACGTATTTTCCAGTGCTGGGTCGCGAAGGCTTGGGTGAATCTGCGCACGGCTTTTTCTGATGGATGATGAAGGGTTGAGGCTCGCGGGCGGGATCGCGGGAAGGATGGCTAGCTGTCTTTGATTTCAACAGACTGACAAACGTTTGCATCAGGGGGTTTCCCCGGGGTGTCCGGCTTGAATTCGTTTCGTAACGTCCGCGCCGGGCCGCGTCGCGCGGCCGTGGGGATATGTGGCATGACTCTGACGCAAGATCCAGGCCTGGGCGAGAATCGCGCCATGTCAAAAACCGCTTCCCGGGCCGGATTGCCGCCCCCCTTCCTTGCCCTGGCCACCGCCGTGCCCAGGCCGGGCCAGACCGTGCCCTCGCCCTGCGTCGGCATCTGTCGCATGAGCGAATCCGGCGATCTGTGCCAGGGCTGCTGGCGCACCCGCGACGAGTTGCGGGCCTGGAAGGCCAGCGACGACGAGTCCAAGCGCTCGGTCTGGCGCCTGGTCGAGCAGCGCCAGCGGGCGGCCGGACTCCAACCGGCCTGATCCGCGCGCGCTTAAACTCCGGTTGTCGATGCCAGCACAGGAGTAGGTCTTGCCACAGACAGATGACAGCCACGCCGTCGCGCCGCCCGGCGCCCGCTGGCGCGCCGGCCTCAAGGGGCGGCAGGTCGAACCACTGGCGCGCGAGCGCGTGGCAGGACTTTGCGCCGACCTGGAGCCGCGCGCCGACCTGCTGATCGAGCATCTGCACCGCCTGCAGGATGCCGAGGGCGGACTGCGCCAGGGCCTGCTGGCCGCGCTGGCCGAGCATCTGCGCCTGAGCCAGGCCGAGGTGCACGAGGTCGCGACCTTCTATCACCACTTCGAGGTCGTCGATGACGCCGCCGCGCTCCCCGCCACCACGGTGCGCGTCTGCACCAGCCTGTCCTGCGCCATGGCCGGCGGCGAGAGCCTGCTGGCCGGACTGCGCGAGCGATTTGCCGGAGACAAGGAGGTCCGGCTGGTCGCAGCACCCTGCATCGGCCAGTGCCACCGCGCGCCGGCCGCCTGTGCGGGCCAGCACCAGCTGCCGGCAGCCAGCGTCGAGTCGGTCAGCGCCGCGCTGGCGCAAGGCCAGACCGGCCCGCGCGCCTTGCCCGCCAGCGGTGCGCCCGAATCCCCGCGCGACTACGCGCAGCTGCGCCGGCTGCTGGCCGGCGACCTGACGCCCGACGCGGTGCTGGCCGAGCTCAAGGCCTCGGGCCTGCGCGGCCTGGGCGGCGCGGGTTTTCCGGCCTGGCGCAAATGGGACACGGTGCGGGCCCAGCCCGGACCGCGCTACCTGGTGGTCAACATCGACGAGGGCGAGGTCGGCACCTTCAAGGACTGGCAGCTGCTCGCGACCGAGCCCCGGCTGGCGCTCGAAGGCCTGCTGATCGCCGCGCGGGTGGTCGGGGCCGACAAGGCCTGGATCTACCTGCGCGACGAATACCACGACTGCCGCGCGCTGCTGCTGGATGAACTCGCCGCGCTGCGCCAGCGCATCGCCGGCTGGCGGATCGAGTTTCCGCAGGCAGCCTTTACCGAGATCGAGCTGCGCCGTGGCGCTGGCGCCTATGTCTGTGGCGAGGAGTCGGCGCTGATCGAGTCGCTCGAGGGCAAGCGCGGCCTGCCGCGGCTCAAGCCGCCGATCGTCGCGCTGCGGGGCCTGTTCGGCCGCCCGACGCTGGCGCACAACGTCGAGACCCTGTCCTGGCTGCCCGCCATCCTCGAACAGGGCGGCGCCTGGCTGGCCGGGCAGGGCCGGCGTGGGCGCAGCGGCTGGCGCCGCTTCAGCGTCTCGGGACGCGTGAAAAAACCGGGCTGCTATCTGGCGCCGGCCGGCATCACGCTGCGCGAGCTGATCGACGAACATGCCGGCGGCATGGCCGACGGTCACGAGCTGCGGGCCTGGCTGCCGGGGGGCGCCTCGGGCGGCATCCTGCCGGCGGCGCTGGCCGACCTGCCGCTGGACTTCGACACGCTGGCTGACCAGGGCGCCTTCGTCGGCTCGATGGCGGTGCTGCTGCTGTCGCAACAGGACCCGGTGCGCGAGGTCGCCACCGGCCTGATGCGCTTCTTCGAGCATGAGTCCTGCGGCCAGTGCACGCCCTGCCGCGCCGGCACCGCCCAGGCCCTGGCCCTAATGCAGGCGCCGGTCTGGGACGCCGAGCGGTTGGCCGAGCTGTCGCAGGTCATGCGCGACGCGTCGATCTGCGGCCTGGGCCAGGCCGCGCCCAATCCCTTCCATTCGGTGCTGCGCTTCTTTCCGCGCGAGGTGCAACCATGAGCGCTTTCGTCACGTCCCAGGCGCCCGTCGCCAGCGCGCATGCCGAAACCGCCGTGCTCGCCGCGACCGCCGCCATGGCGATCGAGTTCGCGCTCGATGGCCGCCCGGTCCGGGCCGGCCCCGGCGAGACCATCTGGCAGGTCGCGCGCCGCGTCGGCGTCGAGATCCCGTACCTCTGCCATCAGCCCGGCCTACGCCCGGCGGGCAACTGCCGCGCCTGCGTGGTCGAGGTCGAAGGCGAGCGGGTGCTGGCCGCCTCCTGCTGCCGCGCGCCGCAGCCCGGCATGACGGTGCGCAGCGACAGCGCGCGCGCGCGCCGCGCCCAGCGCAGCGTGCTCGAGCTGCTGAATGCCGACGCGCCGGCCGGCCGCACGCTCAAGCATGACAGCGAACTCGCGCACTGGACTTCCGCGCTGGATGCCGACCCGCAGCGCTTCGCGGCGCGCGGCGCGATGCAGGCCGATGCCGCCGCGCAAGGCCCCGACCGCAGCCACCCGGCGATCGCGGTCAACCTTGATGCCTGCATCCAGTGCACCCGTTGCCTGCGTGCCTGCCGCGACGAGCAGGGTAATGACGTGATCGGCCTGTCGTTCCGCGGTGGCCAGGCCCGAATCACCTTCGACCAGGGCGATCCGCTCGGCGGCAGCAGCTGCGTCGCCTGCGGCGAATGCGTGCAGGCCTGCCCGACCGGCGCGCTGGCCCCAGCCAGCGGTGTCTATGCGCAGGTCGCCGAGGCCCGGGTCGAGTCGGTCTGCCCCTTCTGCGGCGTCGGCTGCCAGCTGACCTACCAGGTCAGTGACGGCCGCATCGTTCAGGTCGATGGCGCGCCGGGACCAGCCAACGAGGGCCGGCTCTGCGTCAAGGGCCGTTTCGGCTTCGACTACGCGCACAGCCCGGAGCGGCTGACGGTTCCGCTGATCCGGCGCGCCGACGCACCCAAGGACCCGTCCCTCCTCACGCGCGGCCCTGGCGGCCGTGCCGACGCCGCCGCGCTGCGGGCCCAGTTCCGCGCGGCGAGCTGGGACGAGGCGCTCGACTTCGCCGCCGCCGGCCTGCGCCGCGTGCGCGATGCCCATCCCGACCGGCACGGCCGCGAGGTGCCGATCGCCGGCTTCGGCTCGGCCAAGGGCACGAACGAGGAAGCCTATCTGTTCCAGAAGCTGATCCGCAGCGCCTTCCTGACCCACAACGTCGACCACTGCACCCGGCTCTGCCACGCCTCTAGCGTCGCGGCGCTGTTCGAGGGCCTGGGCTCGGGCGCGGTCAGCAACCCGCTGCGCGACGTGGCGCAGGCCGAGCTGATCTTCGTGATCGGTGCCAACCCGGCGCAGAACCATCCGGTCGGCGCGAGCTGGATCAAGAACGCGGTCGAGCGTGGCGCGCGCCTGGTGCTGGCCGACCCGCGCCGCACCGAGCTGGCGCGCCAGTCCTGGCGCATGCTGCAGTTCCAGCCCGGCAGCGATGTCGCGCTGCTGAAAGCCATGCTGCAGGTGATCGTGGCCGAGGGCCTGACCAATCCGGATTTCATCGCCGCGCGCACGCTCGACTTTGATGCCTGGCGCGCCGAGCTGATGGACGGCCCGGTCGATTACAGCCCCGAGGCGATGGCGCCGATCTGCGGCATCGCGCCCGACGCGATCCGCGAGGTCGCGCGCGCCTACGCGACTTCGCGCGCCAGCATGATCCTGTGGGGCATGGGCGTGGCCCAGCACAGCCACGGCACCGACAACGCGCGCTGCCTGATCGCGCTGGCGCTGCTGACCGGCCAGATCGGCCGCCCCGGCACCGGCCTGCACCCGCTGCGCGGCCAGAACAATGTCCAGGGCGCGAGCGATGCCGGCCTGATTCCGATGTTCCTGCCCGACTACCACCGCGTCACCGATCCGGTCCACCGCGCCGCCGCCGAGGCTGCCTGGGGCCTGCCGGGCGGCAGCCTGCCCGGGCAGCCCGGCTGGACCGTGGTCGAGATCATCGACGCCGCCCTGGATGGCCGGATCCAGGCCATGCTGATCCAGGGCGAGAACCCGGCCATGAGCGACCCCGACAGCGCGCACGCGCGCGCCGGTCTGGCGCGGCTTGAGCATCTGGTGGTGCAGGACATCTTCCTGACCGAGACCGCCGCGCTGGCCGATGTCGTGCTGCCCGCCAGCGCCTGGCCCGAGAAGACCGGCAGCGTCACCAACACCGACCGCACCGTGCAGCTCGGGCGCAAGGCCGTCGCCTGCCCGGGCGAGGCGCGCGCCGACGCCTGGATCACCGAGCAGCTCGCGCGCCGGCTCGGACTGGACTGGGATTACGCAATAGCGCCCGACGGCAGCGGGGCCGAGCCCGGCAGCGCGATCGGTCGCGTGTTCGAGGAAATGCGCGGCCTGATGCCGTCGATCGCCGGCCTGTCCTGGGCCCGCCTGCTGGCCCGGGGCGCGGTCACCCATCCGGTGCTGACGGCCGATGATCCGGGCCAGCCCATCGTCTTCATCGACCGCTTCCCGACGCCCTCCGGCCGGGCGCGGCTGGTGCCGGGCGGCCTGCTGCCGCCGGCCGAGCAGCCCGACGCCGACTATCCGCTGGTGCTGATCACCGGACGCCAGCTCGAGCACTGGCACACCGGCGCCATGACGCGCCGCAGCCAGGTGCTCGACGCGCTTGAGCCGCTGGCCAGCGTCAGCCTGCACCTCGACACCCTCGCGCGGCTGGGATTGCAGCCAGGCGGCCTGGCGCGGGTCTGCAGCCGGCGTGGCGCGGTCG
>JBDLVJ010000116.1:0-5444 GCA_039804875.1 Pseudomonadota bacterium
GCCATACGTTCGGGTCGCGCCCGCAGGGCGCAGGCGGCGAAAGCCTGATTCTACGGTCGCGACCGGCCGGTGCGGCGCCAGGCCAGCGCCAGGGCGATGACGCCCAACAGGCCCAGCGGCCACAAGCCGAAGCGACCGGCCCAGCGGGCATAGGGGGTCAGGCCCGCGCGCCCCTCGACCTCGACCGCCAGCACCGCGCGTGTCAGCCGCGGCAGCTCGTGCGTGACGCGGCCCAGGTGGTCGATCGCCAGCGTCGCGCCGGTATTGGTCGCGCGCAGCATCGGACGCTGCAACTCGAGCGCGCGCAGGCGCGAGATCTGGCGGTGCTGGGCGATCGCCACCGTGTCGCCGAACCAGGCGATGTTGCTGAGGTTCACCAGCACGGTCGGCGGCGGCGCCGGCGCGACGAAGCCGCGCGCCAGCTCCTCGCCGAACAGGTCCTCGTAGCAGATGTTGGGCGCGAGGCGCTGGCCGGCCCAGTCCAGCGTCGGCTGCACCGGCGCGCCCGGCCTGAAGTCACCCAGCGGAATCTGCATCAACTCGGTGAACCAGCGAAAGCCGGTCGGAATGAACTCGCCAAACGGCACCAGATGCTGCTTGTCGTAGCGCAGCGGCTCGTCCTCGCCCGGGCGCCAGGACAGCGCCGCGTTGGTATAGCCCTGCTCCGGGCTGCCCATCGGCAGGCCCAGCATCAACGCCACGCGGCCCTGCTGCACGCCCTGCAGCAAGGGCTGCCACCAGGCCGGGGGCAGCTGCTGCGGCAGCAGGGGAATGGCGGTCTCGGGCGCGACCACCAGGCTGACCTGCCCCTGCTCCAGCGCCGTGCGCGCCTGCTGCCGGTACCAGCTCAGCGCCAGCGGTAGGCCGCTGCCGGGCTGGAACTTCTCGTCCTGCGGGATATTGCCCTGCAGCAGCAGCGCCGACAGCTTGCCAGTCGGCACGGTCCAGATCGGCACCCAGCCGGCCCAGTGCCGGGCGGCGCCGGGCCAGCACAGCAGGGCCAGACCAAGCAGGCCAGCCACCATGGCGGACCTGGCGGTGATCGAAATCCGACCCGGGGCAACACCCGTGCTGGCGCCCTGACTGGCGATCGGCGCGATCCGCCCCGCCAGCGGAACCAGCGCCTGGGCCGCGAGCAGCGCGAGCGCGGCCGCGACCGCCCCCATGCCATAGACCCCGACCCAGGGCGCCAGCGGCGCCAGCGCGTCGACCTGGGCATAGCCGCCCGCGCCCCAGGGAAAGCCCGTGAACAGCAGACCGCGCGCGAGCTCGGCCAGGGTCCAGAGCGCGACGAAGGCCGTCAGGCGCCAGCGCGGCCGCGCGCCGCGCCAGCGCCAGAACAGCGCCGCCGCCCCGGCGTAATACAGCCCGAGGGCGGCCGCCAGCGCCAGCACGCCCAGCAGCGCCAGCGGGGCCGGCAAGCCGCCATAGGTATGCATCGAGACAAACAGCCACCAGAAGGTCCCGCCGAGCCAGGCCGTCGCCCAGATCCAGCCGCGCATAAAGGCCGAGCGCGCCGACGGCGCAGGACGCAGCAGCAGCAGCAGCCCGGCCAGCGACAGGATCTGCAGCCCGGCCACCGGCTCGCCGGTCGGCCAGCCCAGGCGCCAGGGCCAGGCCAGCGCGGCCGCCTGCAGCAGCCCGGCCAGACAAAGGGCGAATCCGAGCGGCACGGCCCGCAGCAAGAGGCTGGGGTTCAGGCGCATCGACAGAGGGGGGGGTAGCGGCAAGTGCGGCAAGGGCTGACCGGACGGTGCGCTCAGGGCTGATACGGCAGGCGAGTCACCTTGAACCATTTGACCGCCCCGCCCTTGCTGTGCTGGACCATGAAATCCAGCCCTTCGAGCAAGTGGCGTTCGCCACGGCGCGGCACCCGGCCCAGCGCATGCGAGACCAGGCCGCCGATGGTGTCGAAGCCCGCGTCGTCGAGCGTGATGCCGAAGGACTCGACCACGCGCTCGACCGGCGTGTCGCCGCTGACGCGCCAGGTGCCATCGGCCAGCGCGAAGATGTCGCCCTCGTCCTCCTCGACATCGAACTCGTCCTCGATCTCGCCGACGATCTGCTCGAGCACGTCCTCGATCGTGACCAGACCGGCGACGCGACCGAACTCGTCGATCACGATCGCCAGGTGGTTGCGGTTGGCGCGGAACTCGCGCAGCAAATCGTTCAGGCCCTTGCTCTCGGGCACGAAGATGACCGGCCGCAGCAGCGCGCGCAGCTTGAGCTCGGACGCGCGCTGCAGCTTGAGCAGGTCCTTGGTCAGCAGGATGCCGATGATGTTCTCGCGCTCGCCCTCGTAGACCGGAAAGCGCGAATGCGCGGTCTCGATCACCTGGCGCAGCAGCTCGTCGTAGGGCGACTGGATGTCGAGCGCATCCATGCGCGGCGCGGCCACCATCACGTCGCCGGCGGTCATGTCGGCGATCCGGATCACCCCCTCCAGCATCACGCGCGACTCGGCGTCGATGATGTCGTTGTCCTCGGCCTCGGCCAGGGTCTCGATCAGCTCGTCCTTCGAGTCTGGCCCGGGATGGATGAATTCGGCCAGCTTCTGCAGGAAACCGCGCTTGTCTTCATGCCGCGCGCTGCGCTGCGGCGCCGGACTGGGATGGGGTTCAGCCACTGTGGATCGGGGTAGTTGCGAAGCATCTAGGATACCCCAAGCCCTTGACAGCGGCGCGACGGGATCAGGGCTTGGTCTGGTCGCGCGCGTCGCGCACGCCCTCGCGGATCTCGTGCATCAGGTCGATCACGCCGCGCACCTGCCTGACACCGGACTTGAGGTGGTAGTCGGTGCGCGCCAAGCCCTCGGCCAGCAGCTCGCCGACCTGGGAGCCGAAATCAGCCGGTGGCAGCTCGAGATAGGCCTGGCTTTCGGAGCCCTCGCGCGCGACCGAGGCCCCGGCCTTGCGCGCGATCTTGAGCATGGCGGCGTTCTCGCTCAGCGCATGCACGATCAGGCGCGAGACACCCTGGTTGCGCGCGTGGACCACGCAGCGCTCGAACAGCTGCTGGCCGTGGCCGCGCCCGCGCTGGTCGGGGCCGACGCTGACGCCGAACTCGGCCAGATGCTGCTTGCCCGGCGCGTCCAGATAGGCCAGATGCGCCACCGCGACCAGCTGCAACTCGGCGTCGAAGATGCCGAACAGCTCGTCGCGCCCGAAGTCAAGCTTGGCGACATAGCGGCTGATCTGCTCGTCGATGGCCGGATAGCCGAAGCGCAGATAGCGGTCGTGATCAGACAGCGACAGCAAATGCTGCTCGATCAGCGCCAGCTGCTCGGGGTCCAGGCTGCGGATCAATGCCCGGGACGGGGCGGGACGTTCGGTTTCAGTCATGCCACGACTATAAGGGTTTCCCCCTTATCCTCGCATCCGACCCGCCCATCGGATCACACCCGCTCGAAAATGGCGGCGATACCCTGGCCGCCGCCAATGCACATGGTCACCAGGGCGTAACGGCCATTGATGCGCTGCAGCTCGTGCAGGGCCTTGACGGTGATGAGCGCGCCGGTGGCGCCGATCGGGTGACCCAGCGAGATGCCCGAACCGTTGGGGTTGACCTTGGCCGGGTCCAGGCCGAGCTCCTGGGTCACGGCACAAGCCTGGGCGGCAAACGCCTCGTTGGCCTCGATCACGTCCAGCTCGCTGATCGACAGGCCGGTCTTCCTGAGCACCGCCTGGGTGGCCGAGATCGGGCCCACGCCCATGATCCTGGGGTCCAGGCCGGTGTGGGCGTAACCCACCAGGCGCGCCATGGGGGCCAGGCCGCGCGCTTTGGCGGTGCCCGCCTCCATCAGCACCACGGCGGCAGCCGCGTCGTTGATGCCCGAGGCATTGCCGGCCGTCACGGTGCCGTTTTCCTTCACGAACACCGGCTTGAGCTTGGAGAAGTCCTCCAGCGTGGCACCGGTGCGGAAATGCTCGTCGGTGGCGTAGGCCACCTCGCCCTTCTTGCTCTTGAGCATGACGGGAACGATCTGGTCCTTGAAATAGCCGGCGGCGGTGGCGCGCTCGGCACGGTTGTGGCTTTCCACGGCCAGGGCGTCCTGCATCTCGCGGCTGATGCCGTATTTGGCGGCCACGTTCTCGGCGGTCACGCCCATGTGGATGTGGTGGAAGGGGTCGTGCAGGGCGCCGATCATCATGTCCACCATCTTGGTATCACCCATGCGGGCACCCCAGCGGCCGCTCAGGCTGGCATAGGGCGCGCGGCTCATGCACTCGGCGCCGCCGCCGATGGCGATGTCGGTGTCACCCAGCAAGATGGACTGGGAGGCCGAGACGATGGCCTGCAAGCCCGAGCCGCACAGGCGGTTGACGTTGAAGGCAGGTGTGGCTTCGGCGCAGCCACCGCTGATGGCCGCCACGCGCGAAAGATACATGTCCTTGGGCTCGGTGTTGACGACGTGACCAAACACCACATGGCCGACATCCCGGCCCTCGGTGTTGGCGCGGACGAGCGACTCGCGCACGACCAGCGCGCCCAGTTCGGTCGGCGGGATGTCCTTGAGGCTGCCGCCAAAGGTGCCAATGGCGGTGCGTACCGCGCTCACAACTACCACTTCTCTTGCCATGTTGTTCTCCTGTGCTGGGGTTTCGAAAAAATCTTGATGCTTGCTGGGTGTGGGGTTCAATATGACTCGAGAGCCATGTCGCACACGCCTTGGTAGCCACCGACAATGGCGTCGCGCAGACCTCCGGTGCGGGTGAGGATGTGATCAGCGTACACACGAGCGGTGTTGATCTTGGCCTGCATGAACGGCACATCATTGCCCGCAGCCAGTTCACGCTCGGCCACCAGCAGTGCGCGACCCAGTTGCCAGCCAGCCATCAGGTTGCCCGCCAGCATCAGGTACGGCACGCTGCCCGCAAACACCGCGTTCGGGCTGGCCTTGATCCGGCCAGCAATGAACTCCACCGCCTCCACAAATGCTTCGCGGGCGGCCTTCAGGCGTGCAGCCACGGCCTGTGCATTGGCGCTGCCCTTGGTCAGCTCGGCTTCGGTGGCAGCCACCTGCTGCGCAATCGCCTGGGCGGTCTGGCCGCCGTCGCGCGAAGTCTTGCGACTGACCAGGTCGTTGGCTTGGATGGCGGTGGTGCCTTCGTAGAGGGTCAGGATCTTGGCGTCGCGGTAATGCTGTGCGGCACCGGTTTCCTCGATGAAGCCCATGCCGCCGTGCACCTGCACGCCCAGCGATGTGACTTCCAGGCTCATCTCGGTGCTGTAGCCCTTGACCAGCGGCACCATGAACTCATAGAACGACTGGTATTGCTTGCGCACCTCGGCATCGGGGTGGTGGTGCGCGGCGTCATAGGCGGCGCCCGAGACCAGCGCCAGCGCGCGGCAGCCCTCGGTGTAGGCGCGCATGGTCATGAGCATGCGGCGCACGTCGGGGTGATGGATGATCGCGGCCGAGCCGGCCACCGAGCCATCGACCG
>JBDLVJ010000117.1:0-3481 GCA_039804875.1 Pseudomonadota bacterium
ACCGGTGCCGCCTCCGGCATCGGACTGGCCAGCGCCGAGGCCATGCTCGCGGCCGGCGCCCGGGTGGTGCTGGTCGACCGCGACCAGCGCGCGCTCGCCGCGCTGTGCGAGCGGCTCGGCCCGGCCGCGCTGCCGCTGGTGATCGACCTGCTCGACCCGCGCCAATGCGCCAGCCTGCTGCCCGGCGTGCTGGAGCTGGCCGGCCGGCTCGACATCCTGCATGCCAACGCCGGCAGCTACATCGGCGGCGACCTGGTCGATGCCGACCCGGACGCGATCGACCGGATGCTGAACCTCAACATCAACGTGGTGATGAAGAACGTGCGCGCCGTGCTGCCGCACATGATCGAACGGCGCAGCGGCGACATCATCGTCACGAGTTCGCTCGCGGCGCATTACCCGACCCCCTGGGAGCCGGTCTATGCCGCCTCGAAATGGGCCATCGACTGCTTCGTGCAGACCACGCGGCGTCAGGTGTTCAAGCACGGGCTGCGCGTTGGTTCGATCTCGCCCGGTCCGGTCGTCACCGGCCTGCTGTCGGACTGGCCGGCCGAGAAGCTGCGCGAGGCCCGCGAGTCGGGCAGCCTGCTCGAAGCGGCCGAGGTGGCCGAGGTGGTGCTGTTCATGCTGACGCGCCCGCGCGGCATGACGATCCGCGACGTGGTCATGCTGCCGACCCAGTTCGATCTCTAACCCTTTTACGCGAGTCAGAACATGAATGTGATGTTGCACCTGGGCCTGGGCTCGTTCCACCGCGCCCACCAGGCGGTCTACCTCGATGCGCTGATGCGCGGCGGCGATGCCTCCTGGGCGCTGGCCGGCGGCAATATCCGGCCCGACATGGCCGAGACGATCGAAGCGCTGGCCGCGCAGGGCGGCGCCTACACGCTCGAGACCATCTCGCCGGCCGGCGAGCACCGCTACCAGCGCATCGGCTCGATCCGCCAGGTCATCGCCTACAGCCCGGATCTGGCCGGCCTGATCGAGCAGGGCGCGAGCGCTGAGACGAAGATCATCTCGTTCACCGTGACCGAGGCCGGCTACTACCTCGACGCGCAGAACCGGCTCGACCTCGAGGCCTTCGCCGACCTGCGCGCCGATCTCGACGCGGCGCGCTCGGGCCGTCCAGGCGCCACGATCTACGGCGCGCTGACGGCGATCCTGCGCGCGCGCATGACCAGCGGCGCCGGCCAGGTGACCCTGCTCAACTGCGACAACCTGCGCCACAACGGCGAGCGCTCGCGCGCCGGCTTGCTGCAGTTCATCGGCCTGATCGGCGACGCCGCGCTGCTGGCCTGGGTCGAGGCCCACACCACCAGCCCGAACGCGATGGTCGACCGCATCACGCCGCGCCCGACGCCCGACGTGCGCGAGCGCGTGCTGGCTGCGACCGGCATCGACGACCCGGCCGCGCTGATGGGGGAAAGCTTCATCCAGTGGGTGATCGAGGACCGCTTCATTGCCGGTCGCCCGGCCTGGGAGCGGGTCGGAGTCGAGATGGTCGACTCGGTCGACGCCCACGAGGAGGCCAAGATCCGCCTGCTCAACGCGACCCATTCCTGCATCGCCTGGGCCGGCACCCTGGTCGGCTACCGCTACATCCACGAGGGCACGCAGGACCCGGCGATCCGTCGCCTGGCCTACGACTATGTGACCGACGACACTATTCCCGTGCTCGACACGCCCGAGCATCCCTGTCCGATCGATCTGCCCCAGTACCGCGACGTGGTGCTGGACCGCTTCGGCAACCCGGCGATCCAGGACACCAACCAGCGCGTGGCGATGGACGGCTTCAGCAAGATTCCCGGCTTCATCGCGCCGACCCTCCGCGAGCGGCTGGCGCGCAGGCAAGGCATCGCGAGCGTGGCCATGCTGCCGGCGCTGTTCCTGGCCTATCTGCGGCGCTGGCATGCCGGCCAGATTCCCTACCAATACCAGGACCAGGCGATGGACCCGGCGGCCGCGCACGCGATCTGCGCAGCGGCCGACCCAGTGGCGGCCTTCTGCGCCGATGGCGTGCTGTGGGGCGACCTGGCCGCCGACGCCCGGCTGGTCGATGCGCTGCGCCTGGCCAGCGCCCGGGTCGAGCGCTTCGTCACCGAGCACAGGGTGCCATGAGCGTCAGGACGCGCCAGCAGCCGCGCCAGCTCAAGCCCGAGCTCGAGCACGACTTCGCCCGTCTGCCCGCGCTCGGCTACGAGCCGCCCGAGGAGGTTGGCCTGATCCGCTGCCTCTCGCACGGCTACCCGACGCCGCTGGCGCGCTGGCATTACCACGACGAGTACGAGCTGCACATCATCACGGCGACCTCGGGCAAGACCTTCGTCGGCGACTGGATCGGCCAGTTCCAGCCCGGCCAGGTGGTGCTGACCGGGCCCCGGCTGCCGCACAACTGGGTCACGACCGATCTGCCCGAGGGCGGCGTGCCGCTGCGCGACCTGGTGATCCAGTTCCCGCACGAGCCGCTGCTGCGCGCCAGCCAGGATATCCCCGAGTTGACCGAGGTGCTGCCGATGCTCGAGCGCGCCCGCCATGGCATCGAGTTCTTCGGCCTGTCCGAGCGCGCCCAGCAGCACTGGCAGCAGATCAAGCTTGGCAGCGGCCTCCAGCGCTTCGGTGCCTTCTGCAGCTTCCTGTCCGAGCTCGCCGCCTGCACCGACTACCGGCTGCTGTCGAGCGTGCAGCTGCAAAGCGACGAGGACGACGACTCGCTCGACCGCTTCGAGGCCGTGCTCAACCGCATCATGGAGCGCATGGCCGAGCCCCTGTCGGCCGCGACGCTGGCCGGCGAGCTCGACATGAGCGAGAGCCAGTTCAGCCGCTTCTTTCGCAAGACCACCGGCAACACCTTCACCGACTTCGTGAACCGGGTCCGCATCAACCGCGCCTGCCAGCTGCTGATGGAGACCGACCAGCAGATCACGGGCATCTGCTACGAGGTCGGCTTCAACAACGTGGCCAACTTCAACCGCCGCTTCCTGGAACTCAAGGGCCTGACGCCTTCCGATTTCCGCCGCCAGGCCATGACGCGCTTTCGCGGCGCGGCCTGAGTCTTCCCTCACTTCACACTGATACGGCACACACCATGTTTCTGGGACTGGATCTGGGCACCTCCGAACTCAAGGCCCTGCTGCTCGACCGCCAGCACCGGGTGCTGGCTAGCGCGCGTGCGCCGCTGACGGTGCAGCGCCCGCAGCCGCTGTGGTCGGAGCAGTCGCCCGCGGCCTGGTGGCGGGCGCTCGAAACCGTCATGGACCAGCTCCAGCGCGAGCAGCCCGAGGCGCTGGCCCGGCTCGAGGGCGTGGGCCTGTCGGGCCAGATGCATGGCGCCGTGCTGCTCGACGCCGAGCAGGTCGTGCTGCGCCCCGCGATCCTGTGGAACGACGGCCGCAGCGCCGCCGAGTGCGAGGCGCTGAGCCGCGCCGTGCCCGAGCTGGCCGCGATCAGCGGCAACCTGGCGATGCCGGGCTTCACGGCGCCC
>JBDLVJ010000118.1:0-3130 GCA_039804875.1 Pseudomonadota bacterium
CTCTACGAGACGCCGGGCTATGCGCCACACCCCTTCGTCGCCCACCCACGGGTGGCGGCGCGCCTGCGCGAGACGGTGACGCTGGCCTTCCTCAAGCTGCGCGAGAGCGAGTCCGGCCGCCAGCTGCTCGATGCCATCCAGATTCCCAGCCCGGTGCGGTCCGACTATGCGCGCGACTTTCTGCCGCTTGAATCGCTGCAGATCGAAAAATTCGTGGTCCACAATGACAAACCCTGAATTGCGACGAGGGCGCCAGCGCGGTTTCAACTCCCCCCGCCTGTTCTACACCGGCCTGCTCTCGACCGGGGTCGTGATCGTGCTGTTCACGCTGCTCGGCGCGTTCTGGTTCGAGCGTCAGTCCAAGCTGCTGCAACGCGAGGGTCAGCAGCGCGCCGCCTCGCTGCTGGCCGAAGGCCTGGCCCACGCGGTCGAGAGCGACCTGATCACGCGCGACTTCGCCGCCCTCGAGGCGCGTCTGATCCAGACGGCGTCCCACGAGCAGGTGGTCTCGGTGCTGCTGGCCGACAACCAGGGACAGCTGCTGTCCCATGTCAGGCGCAGCGCGGCCGGCAAGCGGGCCGAGCCCCTGTTCAGTCCGCTGTCGATCACCCCGCCGCCACGCACACCGCTGTTCGAGATCGATGACGAGCGGCTCAGATTGTGGATCCGGGTGGGCAACGTCGTGCCGATGGGTTGGTTACGCGTCGAACTCAAGGCCACCCAGAGCGATGCCGCCTTGCGCGCGCTGCAGGATCAGCTGCTGACGCTGTCGCTGGTCTCGGGTCTGGTGCTGATCATCGTGCTGGTCCTGGTGCTGCGCAAGACCCACGACCTGTTCCAGGAACACGAGGCCGGTCTGCTCGCCACCCAGCAGGTACTGGAAAACGTTGCCTACCATGACAGCCTGACCCGGCTGCCGAATCGCCATCTGCTGACGGACCGCACGCGCCAGGCGCTGGCCGCGGCCGAACGCCATGGCCACAGGCTGGCGCTGTGTTTCATCGATCTGGACGGCTTCAAGCAGGTCAATGACCACCATGGTCACGAGGCGGGCGATCATCTGCTGATCGAGACTTCCCAGCGCCTGGTGGCCGGCATGCGCCAGGTCGATACCGTGGCCCGGCTCGGCGGCGATGAATTCGTGCTGCTGCTGCCCAACCTCGACCGCACCGAAGGGATAGAGGACATACTGTCGCGGCTGCTGCAGGCGGTGACCGAGCCGGTGGCGTACGGGGCCGAGCTGCTGCAAGTCGGCATGAGCATCGGCATCGCGCTCTACCCCGATCATGCCGACAGCTCCGACGGCCTGATCGAACGCGCCGACCAGGCGATGTACCTGGCCAAGCGCCAGGGCAAGAACCGCTGGGTATTTTACGAGGGCTGAGCCTCGTCCGCCTTGAGCTGATCCTCGAGCATGACCGCCCGAGCCTGGGTCCAGACCTCGCGCGGCGGCAGGGGCTTGAGCTTGTGGTTGCTCCAGACCTGGCGCCAGCGCCGCGCGCCGCGCTGGCCGTGGCGCATGCCCAGCATATGGCGCGCGATCGCGTACCAGGGCGTGCCATCCTCGGCCGCCTCGCGCTCCATGTAGTCCACCATCGCCAGCTCGATCTCGTCCTGGCTCAAGGCACAGACCGAGCCGCCGTAGTAGCGCTGGTCCCAGTCCTGCATGATCCAGGGGTTGTAGTAGGCCTCGCGCCCGACCATCACGCCATCGACATGCTGGAGCTGCTCGGCGATATGCTCATGGGTCTTGATGCCGCCATTGACCGCGATCGTCAGCGCCGGGAACTCCTGCTTGAGCCGCCAGGCCAGGTCGTAACGCAGCGGCGGCACCTCGCGGTTCTCCTTCGGGCTCAGGCCCTGCAGCCAGGCATTGCGCGCATGCACGATGAAGACCTCGCAGCCGGCCTCGCTGACGCGACCGACGAAGTCGGCAACGAAGTCATAGCTCTCGATCTTGTCGATGCCGATCCGGTGCTTGACCGTGACAGGAATGTCGACGCGGTCGCGCATGGCCTTGACGCCGTCGGCCACCAGGGCCGGCTCGTTCATCAGGCAGGCGCCGAAGGCCCCGCGCTGGACCCGGTCGCTCGGGCATCCGCAGTTGAGGTTGATCTCGTCATAGCCCCAGTCCTGGCCCATCTTGGCGCACAGCGCCAGATCGGCCGGATCGCTGCCGCCGAGCTGCAGCGCGATCGGATGCTCGGTCTCGTCGAAGCGCAGGTGACGGCGCTGCGCCCCATGCAGCAAGGCGCCGGTCGTGACCATTTCGGTGTAGAGCCGGGTTTCCTTCGTGATCAGGCGGTGCAGGTAGCGGCAATGCTTGTCCGACCAGTCGAGCATCGGGGCGACCGACATGCGCCAACCCCTTGAAAAGTCTTGTTTCTGTTCTAAATTCATGGCTTTACGTGATCTTGTAAGCTGCCTGATTAAGCTTGGTTTTGGCTGGTTTTGCCTAGTTTTTGGCACGTCAGTGGTACATTTGGAGCCACAGAAACTTCATGTACCACCAGGGAGTCAGGCATGGGCACAATTACACCACGCAAGCGCAAGGACGGTACGACCGGCTACCTTGCCAGGGTTCGCATCAAGCAGGGCGGTGCAGTCGTCCACGCCGAGACACAAACCTTCGACCGCCAACAGGCAGCGCAAGCCTGGGTCAAGAAGCGCGAGACCGAGCTTGCTGCGCCTGGAGCACTGGAAAAGCTCAAGGGCGAAGACCCGACCATCGACAAACTGATCGGTCGGTACATCGAGGAGGCCGAGCGCGACTATGGCCGCACCAAGACCCAGGTCCTACAAACCATCCGGAAATCTGACTTCGCCCAGCTCCAGTGCTCGAAGGTCGACAGCGCATCTGTGGTGCAGTGGCTGCAGACACTCAACAGCAAGCCGTCGACCAGGCAAAACTATCTATCCCACCTTTCGGCCGTGGTGACACTGGCAAAGCCTGTGTGGCGATACCCGATCGAGTCATCCGTCACGCAGGAGGCCAGAGTGGCTGCCGAGCGCATGGGCCTGATCGGAAAGTCCAAGCATCGAACCAGACGCCCAACACTTGACGAACTGGATCGTCTGCTGGATTACTTCACCGAGTACGAGTATCGGCGCGCACGCTCGCCGGGAAAGC
>JBDLVJ010000119.1:0-5038 GCA_039804875.1 Pseudomonadota bacterium
CCATGAGTGACAACAAAGCCAATCTGCCCGTGCTGGTCGCCGGCGGTGGTATCGGTGGCCTGGCGGCCGCGCTGGCGCTGGTGCGCCAGGGCTTCCAGGTCCAGGTGTTCGAGCAGTCGCCCGAGATCGGCGAGATCGGCGCCGGCATCCAGCTCGGCCCCAATGCCTTCCACGCCTTCGATGCGCTGGGCATCGGCGACAAGGCGCGCGGCCGCGCCGTCTACACCGACTGCATGGTCATGCACGACGCGCTTGACGAGTCCCTGATCGGCAAGATCGAGACCGGCGAGGCCTTCCGCCAGCGCTTCGGCAACCCCTATGCCGTGATCCATCGTGCCGATATCCACGGTTCGCTGCTCGAAGGCGCCGTGGAAACCGGTCAGGTGGAATTCTTCACCAATACCCGCATCGAGAAGATCGAGCAGGACGAGGCCGCCGGCACCGTCACCGCGATCGACCAGAACGGCAAGCGCTGGACCGGCCAGGCCCTGATCGGCGCCGATGGCGGCAAGTCGGTCGTGCGCGCCCAGTATGTCAACGACCCACCGCGCGTGACCGGCCATGTGGTCTACCGTGCCGTGGTCGAGAAGGAAGACTTTCCGGATGACCTGAAGTGGAACGCCGCCAGCCTGTGGGCCGGCCCGAACTGCCATCTGGTGCATTACCCGCTGCGCGGCGGCGAGCAGTACAACGTGGTCGTGACCTTCCACAGCCGCCAGCAGGAGCAGTGGGGCGTGACCGACGGCTCGAAGGAGGAGGTCGAGAGCTACTTCCAGGGCATCTGCCCGAAGGCGCGCCAGCTGATCGAACTCCCCAAGACCTGGAAGCGCTGGGCCACCGCCGACCGCGAGCCGATTGCGCAATGGAGCTTTGGCCGTGCCACCATCCTGGGCGATGCCGCTCACCCGACCACCCAGTACATGGCCCAGGGCGCCTGCATGGCGCTGGAAGATGCCGTGACCCTGGGCGAGGCGCTGCGCGTGACGAACAAGGACTGGAGCAAGGCCCTGGAGCTGTACCAGAAGCACCGCATCGCCCGCACCGGCCGCATCGTGCTGTCGGGCCGCGAAATGGGCCGCCTGTACCACGCCAAGGGCGTCGAGCGCCTGATCCGCAACAGCTTGTGGAAGGGCCGCAGCCAGGAGCGTTTCTACGACGCGATCGAGTGGCTGTACGGCTGGAACGTCAACAACTGCCTGCAGCAGGGTTGATACTCGTCACCTGTCACTCAAAAGGACAAGAAGATGCAAGACACAGGTCGTTTTGACACCCTGGGCCGTCTGGAAGACCTGCCGCAGGACTACCGCGACGAGCTGAGCGCCCACAACCTGGTGCCGCTGTGGCCCAGCCTGCGCGCGGTGCTGCCGCCGCATGTGCCGGCGCGCAGGACCCAGCCGATTCACTGGCCCTACGCCAAGCTGCGCGAGCTGCTGCTGAAGGCCGGCGAGCTGACCCCGATCGAGAAGGCCGAGCGCCGGGTGCTGGTGCTGGCCAACCCGGGCCATGGCCTGGAGAAGATGCAGGCCAGCGCCGCCATGTACCTCGGCATGCAGCTGCTGCTGCCGGGCGAGCGGGCCCCGGCACACCGCCACACGCCGAACGCGATCCGCATGGTGGTCGAGGGCGAGGGCGCCTGGACCCTGGTCAACGGCGAGAAATGCCCGATGAGCCGTGGCGACCTGATCCTGACACCGACCGGGCTGTGGCACGAGCACGGCCATGACGGCAGCGAGCCGGTGATCTGGCTCGACGTGCTGGACCTGCCGCTGGTGTACTACATCGAGGCCTCCTACCACGAGGAAGTGCCGAACCAGACCGTCGTGCCAGGCAATGGCGCCCGGGCCTATGCCCGTGGCGGCGTGGTGCCGACCCCGGTGTTCGGTCGCTCCGACAAGGCCTACCCGATGCTGCGCTACCCCTGGGCCGATGCCCGCGCCGCGCTGATGTCGCTGGGCGAGGACCAGCCCGAGCTCGAAGCCGTGCAGGTGACCTACGTCAACCCCGAGACCGGCCGCGACGCCGAGAACATCCTGGGCTTCTACGCGCTGATGCTGCGGCCGGGCCAGACGCTGCGCCTGCCGGCGCGTTCGCCGGCCCAGGTGCTGCATCCGATCGAAGGCAGCGCCGAGGTCCGGGTCGAGGACGTCACCGCCTTCACCCTGGCCGAGGCCGACACCTGCGCGGTGCCGGGCTACACCGCCGTGACGCTGAGCAACCGCTCGGCCACCGAGCCGGCCTTCCTCTTCGTGGCCGACGAGTCGCCGCTGCACCGCAAGCTCGGCGTCTACGAGAACCGCGGCTGATCCGCCGCCACCGACTGACCGGGGCTGCTTATAGTGGCTCCGGTTCGCGTTGTTTCCGGTTTCAATTTCCAGGATTGCTTGATATGACCTCTTACCTGTTCAACCCGCCCGAAGTCCAGTCCCTGCCGATCCAGGGCCGGGCCGAGCGTTTCCCCGTCAACCGCCTGTTCTTCGTCGGCCGCAACTACCATGCGCACGCGGTCGAGATGGGTCGTCCGGTCGACAAGTCGGTCGAGCGCGCGTTCTACTTCACCAAGTCGCGCGACACCCTGGTCGACAGCGGTGCTACCGTGGCCTATCCGCCCGAGACGCAGAACTACCACTACGAGATGGAGCTGGTGATCGCGATCGGCAAGCCGGGCTTTCGCGTCGCCGAGGACAAGGCACACGAGCTGATCTACGGCTACGCCACCGGCCTCGACATGACGCGGCGCGACCTGCAGCTGGTCGCGCGCGACAAGGGCCGTCCGTGGGACACCGGCAAGGACATCGAGCAGGGCTCGGTCTGCTCCGAGATCGTGCCGATGGAAGGCCAGATCATCGACGGCGGCGAGATCGCGCTCGAGGTCAACGGCGTGACCCGGCAGAAGTCGGATGTCAGCAAGCTGATCTGGAACGTGCGCGAGATCATCGCCGACCTGTCGCTGTACTATCACCTGCAGCCGGGCGACCTGATCTACACCGGTACCCCCGAGGGCGTGGGCGCGGTCGTGGCGGGCGACCAGATCACCGGCCATGTGGCTGGCGTGGGCGAGGTGGCGCTGACCATCGGTGCGGCCGAATGACCATGAAGCTCTACAACTTCTGGCGCAGCGGCACCTCGCACCGCACGCGCATCGCGCTCCACCTCAAGGGCCTGGACACCGAATACGTGGCCGTGCACCTGGGCAAGGAAAAGCACCTGAGCGACGCGTTCAAGGCCGTCAACCCGCAGCAGCTGGTGCCCGCGCTCGACACCGGCGAACAGGTGCTGATCCAGTCACCCGCGATCATCGAGTGGCTGGAGGAGCGCTACCCGACGCCGGCCCTGCTGCCGGCCGACGCCGACGGCCGCGCCCAGGTGCGCGCGCTGGCCGCGATCGTGGGCTGCGACATCCATCCGATCAACAACCGCCGCATCCTCGAGTACCTGCGCAAGACCTTTGGCGCCGACGAGGCCGCGATCAACGCCTGGTGCGGCACCTGGATCTCGGCCGGCTTCGATGCCTACGAGGCGCTGCTGGCCGCCGACCCGAAGCGTGGCCGCTTCAGTCACGGCGACGCGCCGACGGTGGCCGACTGCTACCTGATTCCGCAGGTTGAGAGCGCGCGCCGCTTCAAGGTCGATCTGAGCCGCTGGCCGCTGATCATGGCCGTTGACGCCGCCTGCGGCGAGCTCGAGGCGTTCAAGAAGGCGGCGCCCGCTGCCCAGCCCGACGCGGCCTGATGCCAGCAGCTCCCGCTTGGGGCAGCGCCGTGATCTGCGCGCTGCTGAAGCGGTCCGGCATGTGCGGGTTCGGCAGACGCTGGGTGAGCCGCAGCAAGCCCGCGCTCCGGGCCGTTCAGGGCTGCACGGTACGGCCTTCGACGTGATGTCGCAGAACCCGGCGCGACCCGAGTTTCAGTAGCTGCGCTCCATGCTGGCTCTCTGCGACAAAGCCGGCTGGCTTTGCGCCGCCCAGCGCACCAGGGCCTCGAGCGCTGGCTTGGCGGCGCGGGCTTCCGGGTGGTTGACGATCGCGACCAGCACGCGGCGCTGGCCGTTGGCGCCATGCACATAGCCGGCCAGCGCCTGCACGTCGCGCAGGCTGCCGGTCTTGAGGTGGGCCTGGCCGGCGTCCAGCGCGCTGCGCCGCAGCGTACCGTCCACGCCGCTGGCTGGCAGCGAGGCCGCGAGGTCGGGCATCAGGGCCGAGTTCCAGGCCTGCTGCAGCAGGCGCGCCAGCGCGCTGGCGCTCAGGCGCGTGTCGCGGCCAAGTCCGCTGCCGTTGCCGACCTCGGGCAGCCGGGTGCCCGGCCCGAGCTTGTCCCGCCACCAGCCTTCCAGCGCCTGTCGGGCCTCGGCCAGTCCGGTCGGTGTGCCGTCGTGTCCGGCCTGACCCAGGGTCAGGAAGATCTGCTGCGCCATCACGTTGTTGCTGTACTTGTTGGTCTCGCGCACGACCTCGGCCAGCGGTGGCGACTCGAAGCTCAAGCGCAGCCTGGCCTGCGGCGGCACCCGGCCCTCGCGTACCCGCCCCGCGAGCTGGCCGCCCAGCGACTGCCACAGGCCCGCGACCGCGCGCGCGGCCAGGCGCGCCGGTTCGGGGTGGGCGATCGGCCATTCGCGCGCGCCGCAGGCGCCTGGGTAGCGGCCGGCAAAGCGCGGGTGCAGCGGGTCGGAGAAGTCGGCACGCAGCGCGCCGCGCCAGTCGCCGCAGGCCTCGGCGGCGTTCGGCTGGCTGGCCTCGAGCGGCACGCTGGCGGGCCATTCGACGCCAGCCAGCGGCGGCTCCAGGGTCACGCGCGCGACGCCGGCCTCGGGGTCGGGCGTGAAGCCGAACACCTGGCTGCGATAGTTGATCAGCAGCGCGTCGGGCGCGGCGTTGTAGGGCTTGAGCGGTTCGCCGTCGAAGGCGCCCGGGTCGGTCTCGGGCAAGGCGAAGGCGCTGCGGTCGAGCCAGAGGTCGCCCGCGATGCGCCGGATGCCCAGGCCCTGGACCCGGCGCAGCAGCAGCCAGAGCCTTTCGCTCACGAGCTTGGGGTCGCCGCCGCCT
>JBDLVJ010000120.1:0-4599 GCA_039804875.1 Pseudomonadota bacterium
AGCCCGCGCCCACGATCAGGCCGATCCAGGGCGCGCCGCTGAGCGCCAGTCCCACCGCGCCCAGCCACCAGACCGCCGCGCTGACTCCGCGCCATGGCGCGTTCGGACTGGCGAGCCGGGCGCAGGCGTAGAGCAGCAGCGACGCGCATGCCAGCTGGGCCGCGTCCGGCGTGGTCTCGTGCGCGAGCTGGGCCAGCCCCAGGCTGGCGATCAGCGCCAGCAGGGCCGCGTCGGCCAGCGCGCGCGCATAGTCCTGCGGACGGGCTTCGCCGCCGAAGGCGAAGGCCACCGGCTGCGCGTTGGGCAGGCGGGCCAGGTGGTAGGTCGCCATCCAGGTGCAGCTCAGCGTCAGCGCGAGCAGCAGCCCGTAGGGCAGGCGCGCGGCCAGCTCGGCGGGTAGGAAGGGCAGCAGCTTGATGCTGGCCGCGCCGAGCCAGTAGGGCAGCCAGGCCTGGACCGCCGCGGGCTCGCCCAGCACCTGCGGCCGCAGCCAGTCGCCTGAGCCCTGCGCCATGTCGAGCATGACGCCGAAGGCCGCCAGATCCGGGCCGCTCCAGGGCTGGCGGCCCAGCAGGCCGGGCAGCACATAGATCAGTCCGAGCAGCGGCAGGATCCAGCGCGGCAGCCGGCGTGCCGCCAGCTGGGAGACGATCGCGGGGGTGGGGGAATGCAGGTCGGACACCGTGGCTCCAGTATAAAAAAAGCAGCCCGGAGGCTGCTTTTTTTCGGGCTCGCAAGCGACCAGAATTACTTGGCGGTGCGGGCGAAGCGGTTGCGGAACTTTTCCACGCGGCCGCCCATGCTGTCGACCGACTTCTGGGTGCCGGTGTAGAACGGGTGCGATTCGCTCGAGGTATCCAGCTTGAACAGCGGCAGCTTGCGGCCGTCTTCCATCTCGATCATCTCCTTCGTGTTGGCGCAGGAGCGGGTCACGAACTTGAAGCCGTTGGACAGGTCCACGAAGCAGACGTCGCGGTAGTTGGGGTGAATGCCTTCTTTCATCGCATTTCCTGGTAAATATGTTCAGCGGCGGCAGCCGCATCCGGCCTATTCCGAATGAACTTTCCGCCAAAAGCTTTCGATTATAGCCTCAACCGCCACGACGCATGAGGTCGAAGAATTCGTGGTTGTTCTTGGTCTGCTTCATGCTCTTGAGCACCATTTCCATCGACTCGATCTCGTCCATGTTGTACATGAACTGACGCAGGATGCGGGTCTTTTGCAGGATCTCGGGCTGCAGCAGCAGTTCCTCGCGCCGGGTGCCGCTGCGGTTGAGCTGGATCGAGGGGAAGACGCGCTTTTCGTACAGGCGGCGGTCGAGGTGGATCTCGCAGTTGCCGGTGCCCTTGAATTCCTCGAAGATCACCTCGTCCATGCGGCTGCCGGTGTCGACCAGCGCGGTGGCGATGATGGTCAGCGAGCCGCCTTCCTCGACATTGCGCGCCGCGCCGAAGAAGCGCTTGGGCCGCTGCAGCGCGTTGGCATCGACGCCGCCGGTCAGCACCTTGCCCGAGGACGGCAGCACGTTGTTGTAGGCGCGGGCCAGGCGCGTGATCGAGTCGAGCAGGATCACCACGTCCTTCTTCAGTTCGACCAGGCGCTTGGCGCGCTCGATCACCATCTCGGCCACGTGGACATGGCGCGCGGCGGGTTCGTCGAAGGTCGAGGCGATCACGTCGCCGCGCACGGTGCGCTGCATCTCGGTGACTTCCTCGGGGCGCTCGTCGACCAGCAGCACCATCAGCTCGACCTCGGGGTAGTTGGTGGTGATGGCGTGGCAGATATGCTGCATCATCACGGTCTTGCCGCTCTTGGGGGGCGCGACGATCAGCGCGCGCTGGCCCTTGCCGATCGGCGCGATGATGTCGATCACGCGCCCGGTCACGTTCTCCTCGCCCTTCATCTCGCGCTCGAGCTTCATCTGCTCCTTCGGGAACAGCGGTGTCAGGTTCTCGAACATGATCTTGTGCTTGTTCTGCTCGGGCGGCAGGCCGTTGATCTTGTCGAGCTTGTTGAGCGCGAAATAGCGCTCGCCGTCCTTCGGAATCCGGACCTCGCCCTCGATCATGTCGCCGGTGTGCAGGTTGAAGCGGCGGATCTGGCTCGGCGAGATGTAGATGTCGTCCGTGCTGGCGGTGAAGCTGGTGTCCATCGCGCGCAGGAAGCCGAAGCCGTCGGGCAGCACTTCGAGCACGCCGTCGGCGAAGACCAGCTCGCCGGTCTTGGCGCGCTTCTTGATGATCGCAAACATCAGCTCCTGCTTGCGCATGCGTCCGGTGTTCTCGATTTCCAGGGCTTCGGCTTGCTTGAGCACTTCAGACACGTGCAGTGCCTTGAGTTCGTTCAGATGCATGGACGTTGCTCCGCAGCGGGAGTCGTGTAGGTGATGGGGGGCGGATGTCGACGCGGCTGAGCTGGCGCGGTCACATCGAAAGAGGGAGGGCCTGTCCGGCGCTGTGTTGGGCCATTATGACAGGAAACCGCTCCGGCCTTGCACCGGAGCGGCGGGATCTTGCATCAGCCCAGTTGCTGGTCGATGAAGGCGGTCAGCTGGGCCTTGCTCAGCGCGCCGACCTTGGTCGCGGCGAGCTGGCCATCCTTGAACACCATCAGCGTCGGGATGCCGCGGATGCCGAACTTGGCCGGCACCTCACGGTTGTCGTCGACGTTCATCTTCGCGATCTGCAGCTTGCCGTTGTAGCCGGTGGCGACCTCGTCGAGGATCGGAGCGATCTGCTTGCAGGGACCGCACCACTCGGCCCAGAAGTCGACCAGCACCGGCGAGCCGGCATGGAGAACTTCGGTTTCGAAGGTTGCGTCGGTAACGTGTTTGATCAGCTCGTTGGCCATGGCTAGTCTGGATCGGTTCGCGGTTGCTTGATGAGCACCTGTGGATCAGGCGCCAGAATCGAAACATTATAGACGGCGCTCCCGACCCGGCAGCGCCGATGGCCTTTGATGCGTGGCCGATCGAACCGGCTTTTTGCTCCTGCCGGTTTGACTCCCGCCGGCCGGTCTGTCCGCGCTTTTCGGGCCGGCGGAAAAGATTTTGCCAAGTCATTGATTTTTCACGAATTTCAACACTTGCCCAGAATTTCTGTGGATAACATTGTGGGCAAGTCGTGGAACACTGGCGCCGTCCCTCTGAAGAAAGGCCCTGGAAGTGGTTTGCCTATAAAACAGGCAATATAAAAAACTCAATTGAATCAATCACTTGAAAATCGAAGGTTAAATTGTGCGCGGGCGATCCCGCAAGGGGCGGGCGGGTGGCTTGTGTCGCGCGGCATGTGCATAAGATGCCCCCTGTCATCTGATTGAAATGATCGCTGAGTGCCACCGCGCGGCGTGGCTACGCGGCCTCTGGCGGTTGCATCGTGATGACGCCAAACGGGCAGCGGATCGCGCAGTAGGCGCAGCCGGTGCAGCGTTCGGCCTCGTGCAGGGTCGAATGCTTCTTCCAGCCGGCCCGTTCGAGCGAGAGCAGGTCGAGCGGGCAGGCCGCCACGCACCAGCCGCAGCCGGTGCAGCGCTTGAGATCGATCGCCGGCAGCCGCTGGCCGCGTGGCTTGGCGCTGTCGCCGGTCATGGTCGCCTGTCGAGCCGGTCGCGGCTCTCAGCTCGCGCCGAGGTTGCGCAGCAGCACGTAGAGGCCGGTGCCGGCCAGGATGCTCAGCAGCGGATTGCGGCTGCGCCATTGCAGCGCGGCCGCCAGCCCGGCGCAGAGCAGTTCGGGCCAGGGGCCGGCCGCATGTTCGCGCGCCGAACCCACCAGCGTGTGCACCAGCAGCAGGGTCATGATGGCCAGCGGCAGGAAGCGGCCGAGCCTGCGCACCGCCGGGTGGCTTTGCAGCCAGCGCGAGGCGACAAAGGGCAGGGCACGCAGCCCGAAGGTGATCAGCGCCATCAGGGCGATGACGGCGATGGCGTAGGAGGGTTCAATCATCGTGGGACTTTTCCGCCAGCCAGAAACCGGCCGCCAGGCTCAGGGCGATGGCCAGCACCAGCGCATGCTGGGGCGCGACCGGATAGGCCAGCCCATAGGCCGCCAGCGCGACCCAGACCGGCGTGGCATTGCGCCGGCTGCGCCACTGCTCGACCGTCAGCACCGCGAACAGCGCCGCGAGCACGAAGTCCAGCCCGGCCAGCGTGAGGCGGGCCTGGCTGCCGATCAGCGCCCCGAGCGCCGTGCCCAGCATCCACCAGCCGTGATTCAGCAGAGCCAGCAGCGCCATCTGGCGCGCCGGGGTGCTGGCGGGCAGCGTGGTCAGGATCGAATAGGTTTCGTCGGTCAGCGCGAAGGCCATGTAGGCGCGCAGCAGCCGCCCGCGCGGCAGCCGCTCGAGCAGCGACAGGCCGTAGAAGACATGGCGCAGGTTGACCACCAGGGTGGCCAGCGCGATCGCGGCCAGCGGCATGCCGGCGGCCAGCATCGGAATCATCAGGTACTGCGCGGCCCCGGCATAGATCAGCAGGCTGGCGAGCCAGGCCAGCGCCCAGTGCCCGCCGGCCTGCACGAACAGGAAGCCGAACACGGCGCCGAGCGGGATGTAGCCCATGGCGACCGGCGTGGTCAGGGCCAGCACCGAGGCGGGCTTGACC
>JBDLVJ010000121.1:0-4719 GCA_039804875.1 Pseudomonadota bacterium
ATGCGCTCGACCGTGGCGCCACTGGTCCGTACCGCCGTTGCCAGCGCCTGCGCCTGCGGCAGCAGCGCCTCGGCGTAGAAGCGCGCCGTCGTCACCTTGGCGCCAAAGAACAGCGGATCCTCCGCCATCCTGGCCTGCGCCGTCAGCAGGGCGCGCGCCAGCTGCCAGCCACCCAGCACCAGACCAGCCAGCCGCAGGTAGTTCACGGCACCAGCGTAGACCGGTTTGACCTGCGTCCTGGCGTGGGCGACCAGGTAGTCGATCGTGGCCTCGAGCGCCAGCCGGCCCTGCCGCAGCGCTTCGCGTATCACCCGGCCATCTTCCTGCCCCGAGGCTAGCAGCTCCTGCTCGGTCGCCTCGATGCGCGCGCACAGCGCCTTGGCCACCGCGCCGCCGTCGCGCACGGTCTTGCGTCCGACCAGGTCGTTGGCCTGGATCGCGGTCGTGCCCTCGTAGATCGTCAGGATGCGCGCGTCGCGGTAATGCTGGGCCGCGCCGGTCTCCTCGATGAAGCCCATGCCGCCGTGGATCTGCACCCCCAGGCTGGTCAGCTCGATCGACAGCTCGGTCGAATGGCCCTTGACGATCGGTACCAGGTAGTCGTAGAGCGCCTGGTTCTCTTGCCGTACCGCCGCGTCGGGCGCGTGGTGCGCCAGGTCGCTGGTCGCCGCCGTGCAATAGGCTAGCGTGCGCGCGGCCTCGGTGTGCGCCTTCATCGTCAGCAGCATGCGCTTGACATCGGGGTGCTGGATGATCGCGACCGGACCCGGCGAGCCCGCCAGGTCGCGGCTCTGCACCCGCTCCTTGGCGAAGGCCAGCGCCTGCTGGTAGGCCCGGTCCGAGACCGCGATGCCCTGCATGCCGACCGCGAAGCGCGCCGCGTTCATCATCACGAACATGTACTCGAGGCCGCGGTTCGGCTGGCCGACCAGCTCGCCGATCGCGCCGCCATGGTCGCCGAACTGCAGCACCGCGGTCGGGCTGGCCTTGATGCCGAGCTTGTGCTCGATGCTGACGCAATGCGCATCGTTGCGCGCGCCCAGGGACCCATCGGCATTGACCAGGAACTTGGGGCAAACGAACAGGCTGATGCCCTTGACGCCCTCGGGCGCGTCGGGCAGACGCGCCAGCACCAGGTGCACGATGTTCTCGGCCAGGTCATGCTCGCCGTAGGTGATGAAGATCTTGGTACCGAAGATCCGGTAGGTCCCGTCGGCCTGCGGTTCGGCGCGGCTGCGTACCGCCGCCAGGTCCGAGCCGGCCTGCGGCTCGGTCAGGTTCATGGTGCCGGTCCACTGGCCCGAGATCAGCCGCGGTGCGTATTTCTGCCGCAGCTCGTCGCTGGCGGCGGTCAGCAGCGCCTCGATCGCGCCGTCGGTCAGCATCGGGCAGAGCGCGAACGACAGGCTCGACGCATGCAGCATCTCGGTGCAGGCGGTCGCGATCAGCTTCGGCAGGCACTGGCCGCCGTACTCGGTCGGGTGGATCACGCCCTGCCAGCCGCCCTCGATGAACTGGCCGTAGGCCTGCTGGAAGCCGGGCGTGGTCGTGACCTGGCCGTTCTTGAAGATTGAAGGGTGGCGGTCGCCTTCCCAGTTGAGCGGCGCCACGATGTCCTGGCAGAAGCGGGCCGACTCCTCGAGCACGGCCTGGGCGGTGTCGAGGTCGTAGTCCTCGAAGCCGGGCAGGGCGGCGACCTGGCCGATGCCGGCGAGGTCCCGCATGACGAACAGCATGTCCTTGATGGGGGCTTGATAGCTCACGCTTCTTGTCCTTGGTGGAGGAGTGGGGATTCAGGCGGCCTCAGCGGCCCTTGCCCGGCAACAGGGCCTTGATCTCGCCGACGATGCCGCGCCGGAACGCCAGCACGCAGACCACGAACATGCCGCCCATGATGACCGTGACCCAGGAGCCGACCTTGTCGGCCAGCTGGTTCTCGAGACCGATGATGGTCATGGCGCCGACCACGGGGCCAAGCAGCGTGCCGAGCCCGCCCAGCAGCGTCATCAGCACCACCTGGCCCGAGGTGTGCCAGTGCGCATCGCCGAGCGAGGCCAGCTGGAACACCAGCGACTTGGTCGATCCGGCCAGGCCGGTCAGCGCCGCCGACAGCACGAAGGCGATCAGCTTGAAGCGGGCCACGTCGTAGCCAAGCGAGGTCGCGCGCGCCTCGTTGTCGCGGATCGCCTTCAGGATCTGGCCGAACGGCGAGTGGATGGTCCGGTGTATCAACGCAAAGCCGAGCAGGAACACCGCCAGCACGAAGTAGTACATCGCGAGGTTGTCCGACAGATCGATCAGGCCGAACAGATGGCCGCGCGGGATGCCCTGCATGCCGTCCTCGCCGCCCGTGAAGCCCATCTGCAGCGCCAGGAAGTACACGATCTGGGCCAGGCCCAGGGTGATCATCGCGAAGTAGATGCCCGCGCGGCGGATCGCGACCAGGCCGAACACGGCGCCGAGCAGGCCGCCGAACAGCGTGCCGGCCAGCAGGCCGATCTCGGGCGTGGCGCCGAGGTCACGGCACAGATAGCCTGTGATGTAGGCCGAGCCGCCGAAGAACGCCGCATGCCCGAACGACAGCAGGCCGGAAAAGCCCAGCATCAGGTTGAAGGCACAGGCGAACAGCGCGAAGCACAGCAGCTTCATCAGCAGGGTCGGATAGACCAGGAACGGCGCGATCACGCCGATCAGGATCAGGCCGGCGAACAGCAGCGCGGTCTGGCGGCTGGAGTGGGAATTGGCAGTCGTTGTCATCGGGATTCCTCAGGCCTGCTTGCCGAACAAGCCGGCGGGTTTGACCAGCAGCACCAGCACCATGATCAGGAAGATCACCACCGCCGAGGCCTCCGGGTAGAACACCTTGGTCAGGCCCTCGATCACGCCCAGGCCCAGGCCGGTCACGATCGAGCCCAGGATCGACCCCATGCCGCCGATCACGACGACGGCGAAGACCACGATGATCAGGTTCGAGCCCATGACCGGATTGACCTGCATGATCGGCGCGGCCAGCACGCCGGCAAAGGCGGCCAGCGCGGCGCCAGCGGCATAGGTCGCGGTCACCAGCACCGGCACGTTGATGCCGAGCGCCTGGACCAGGTCGGGGCGCTGGGTCGCCGCGCGCAGGGTGGCGCCGAGGCTGGTGCGCTCGATCACGTACCAGGCCGCCAGGCAGACCGTCAGCGCCGCCACCACGACCCAGCCACGGTAGATCGGCAGGTACATGAAGCCCAGCTGCATGCCGCCCTGCAGCAGTTCCGGTGCCTCGTAGGACTCGCCCGAGACGCCGAAGAAGTTCTTGAACAGGCCCTCGGCCATCAGGGCCAGGCCGAAGGTCAGCAGCAGCCCGTACAGATGGTCGAGCTGGTACAGGCGCTTGAGCATGCTGCGCTCGATCACGACCGCCAGCGCGCCGACCAGCAGCGGCGACAGGATCAGCGCCAGCCAGTAGTTGAGGCCCAGGTAGTTGAGGCCGAGCCAGGCCCCGAAGGCGCCGAGCATGTACTGGGCGCCATGGGCGAAGTTGATGATGTTGAGCAGGCCGAAGATGATGGCCAGTCCCAGGCTCAGCACGGCATAGAAGGAGCCGTTGATCAGGCCCAGCAGCAGTTGACCGAAAAAGGCCTGCGACGGGATGCCGAAGATTTCCATGGCTTGTGACCTTGAAGCGGTTGGGGCAGGAGCGCCGGGTCCGACGGGACCCGGCGCGGGTCGGGCACGGGCCTTATTTCTTGATCAGCGCGCAGCGCGAGGCCGACAGCGGCTGGAAGGCCTCGGCCGCCGGAATGGTCGCCTTGACATGGTAGTAATCCCAGGGCGTCTTCGATTCGGCCGGCTTCTTGACCTGCAGCAGGTACATGTCGTGCACCATGCGGCCGTCGTCGCGGATCTTGCCGTTCTTGGCGAAGAAATCGTTGATCGGCGTCTTCTTCATCTGCGCCATCACCTTGGCGGTGTCGTCGCTGTTGATGGCCTTGACCGCCTTCAGGTAATGCATGGTCGAGGAATACTGGCCCGCCTGCACCATGGTCGGCATGCGTTTGTGCTGGTCGAAGAAGCGCTTGGACCAGGCCCGGGTCTCGTTGTTGAGATCCCAGTAGAAGCCTTCGGTCAGGTACATGTTCTGGGTGTTCTTCAGGCCCAGGGAATGCACGTCGGTGATGAACACCAGCAGGCCGGCGAGCGACTGCTTGGGCGTGATGCCGAACTCGGCGGCCTGCTTGATCGAGTTGATTGTGTCGCCGCCGGCGTTGGCCAGGCCGATGACCTGCGCGCCCGAGGACTGGGCCTTGAGCAGGTAGGACGAGAAATCGTTGCCCGGGAAGGGGTGGCGCACCGCGCCCATCACCTCGCCGCCATTGGCCTTGACCACGTCGGAGGCATCCTTTTCCAGCGCGTGACCGAAGGCGTAGTCGGCCGTCAGGAAGAACCACTTCTTGCCGCCGGCCTGGGTCACGGCCTTGGCGGTGCCGTTGGCCAGCGCGTAGGTGTCGTAGGTCCAGTGCACCGAGACATCGTTGCAGCTCTCGTTGGTGATGGCGGTCGAACCCGGGCCCGACATCAGCACGATCTTGTTCTTGTCCTTGGCGATCTTCTGCACCGCCAGCGCGACCGAGGTCGTCACCAGCTCGCTGGCCACGTCGACCTTGTCCTTCTCGAACCATTCGCGCGCCTTGTTGGCCGCGATGTCGCCCTTGTTCTGGTGGTCGGCCGAGACCA
>JBDLVJ010000122.1:0-3197 GCA_039804875.1 Pseudomonadota bacterium
TGTCAGCGGGGTGGGAGACATGGGCTCGCTGTCCGAATGGACCGCCAGCCAGTTCGATCCCACGCTCGACTGGGACGCGGTGCGCTGGATTCGCCGCCTCTGGGACGGCAAGCTGATCCTCAAGGGCATCCTCGACCCGGAGGACGCCCGGCTGGCGCTCGAGGTCGGCGCCGACGCGCTGATCGTGAGCAACCATGGCGGGCGCCAACTCGACGGCGCCGAGTCCAGCATCCGCGCGCTGCCGGCGATCGTCGAGGCGGTGCGGGACCGGATCGAGGTGCATCTCGACGGTGGCGTGCGCAGCGGCCAGGACCTGCTGCGCGCGCGGGCGCTCGGCGCGCGCGGCTGCTACATCGGCCGGCCCTTCCTGTACGGACTGGGCGCCCTCGGCGAGGCCGGCGTGACCCGCTGTCTCGAGATCCTGCACAAGGAGCTCGATGTCACCCTGGCGCTGTGCGGTCAGACCCGCATCGACAACGTCGGCCGCGACATCCTGCTGCCGGGCAGCTATCCCGGTTCGCCTTGATCCTCGATGCCTGCCGCCGCCGGTTTTTCACCCTTTCTCCGCACGAGGTCCGCATGAGATCCCCAGTCCTGTTGAAATCATTTTTTCGCCTGGCCGGCGCCGGCCTGTTGGCCGCGACTCTGCTGCAGCCGGCGGCCGCGCAGACCGACGCCGCGCCGATCAAGCTGCTGGTCGGATTTCCGGCCGGTGGTGGCACCGACGCCATCGCCCGCCATCTGGCCCATGGCCTGCAGCAGGAGCTCGGCCGCAGCGTGCTGGTCGAGAACAAGCCGGGCGCGGGTGGCCAGATCGCCGCCCAGGCCCTGAAGGCGGCGCGCCCGGACGGCAACACCCTGTTTGTCTCGAACAGCCACACCGTGGCCATGATTCCGCTGACGCTGCAGAACCCGGGCTTCGATCCGGCCAGTGACTTCGCTTCGGTCGGCCTGGTCGCGATCAACCCGGACCTGATGGCCGTCAGCACCGCGCTGCTCGGCACCAAGGGCAGCGGCCTGCGTGTGCTGGCGCAATGGGCCAAGGCCCATCCGGACAAGGCCAACATCGGCGTGCCGGCGCCGGCCAGCGCGCCGGATTTCGCGGTCGGCATCGTCGGCCGCGCGCTCGGCACCGATTTCGTCTCGGCACCCTATCGCGGCGACGCGCCGATCGTGCAGGATCTGGTGGCGGGCCAGATCGCCGCCGGCATCGGTTCGGTCGCCGTCATGCTGCCGCAGGCCCAGGCCGGCAAGCTGCGCATCGTCGCGGTCAACGGCACGCGCCGCCTGCCGCAGCTGCCCGACGTGCCGACCTATGCCGAGCAGGGCATCAAGGGCTACGAGGAAGTCATCTTCACCGCCGTCTTCGCGCCCGCCGGCCTGCCGCCCGCGTTGCTGCAGCGCTACAGCAACGCGATCGCCAAGGTCGTCAAGTCGACCGAGTTCGGCGACAAGATGGGCGCGCTTGGCGTCATCCCCAGCAGCAGCACGCCGACGCAGCTGGACGCGCGCCTGCAGGCGACCCGGGTTGCCTGGAGCCGGATGCTGCACAACGCCGGCTACCAGCCGCGCTGAGATGCCCCGCCTGAGGGGCGGGCGCGCCGATCAGCCTGCCGTTCAGCGCGGCGCGGCGTGCCCGAGCGCGAAGTCGGCGATAGCCCCGATATCGGCCAGGTCCAGTCTGGCCAGTCCCTGCGGGACGGTGGCCGGCAGCGGGCCGTCGCTCGCGAGGCCGATGATGCCGGGCCACGAGCCCGCCAGCGGCGCGCGCCCGGGCGCGGCGCGCCAGACCTCGAGCTTGGGAAAGGCGCCGCCCTTGAAGCCCTCGACCAGCACCAGGTCGCAGGCCTGCATGTGGCCCAGCAGTTCATCGAGCGCGGGTTCCGGGGCGCCGCGCAGCTCATGCATCAGCGCCCAGCGCTGGCGGCCCAGCAGCAGCACCTCGTGGCAGCCGGCCTCGCGCAGCCGGTAGGAGTCCTTGCCGGGGCGGTCGATCTCGATGTCCTTGTGGCTGTGCTTGATCAGCGAGACCGTCAGGCCGCGCGCGCGCAGCTCCGGCAGCAGGCGTTCGAGCAGGGTGGTCTTGCCCATGCCGGAATGGCCGGCGATGCCGAAGACCCGGGTCCGGTCGGAAGCTTGGGATGTCATGAGGGGTCCTGTTTCGTCTTGTCCGGGGCCGCGCTCAGCCGCCCATTCCCAGGCCCTGGCGCAGGCCGATCAGCACCGCCATGCCGAGCACGAACGGCAGCCAGGGCTTGCTGCGCACGCGCAGCGCCACCGCGATCACCGCCAGCCCGGCCAGCAGCCTGGGGTTGAAGGGTTGCAGTTGGTGGCCCTGCACCAGCAGCAGGTCGGGCGCGACCAGCGCCGCCAGCGCGGCGGCCGGGGCATAGCGCAGCGCGCGCTGCAGCGCGGGCGGCAGCCGGCCTTTTTCTCCGGCCATGATGAAGCTGCCGCGCGTCAGGAAGGTGGTCGCCGACAGCAGCCCGAAGGCGAGCCAGAGCCAGAATCCCTCGATCATTTGTGTTCTCCTCGGGTTTGCCAGTGTTCGGCCGCGAAGCCGACCGCCACGCCGATCGCGATCGCCGCGAACAGGCCCAGCCGCAGCGGTAGCGCGCGCAGCAGCACGGCGCCCAGCCCGCTCGCCAGCGCGGCCAGCAGCATCGGGCGGGTGCGCGCCATCGGCACCAGCATCACCATCAGCGCGATCGTCGCCATGAACTCGAGCGACCAGTCGCGCGGCAGGATGTCGGCGCCGAAGACACCGATCAGCACGCCCGTCTGCCACAGCAGCCAGCCGTACAGCGCCGGGGCGATGTAGTAGCCCCAGCGCCATGCCGGGTCCCGCGCCGTCAGCAGGCGCGGCGACAGCAGCGTGAAGGCGCTGTCCGTCAGCAGGTAGCTGCTGCCCAGGCGTTGGGCCCATGGCCGGTCGTGAAAGGCGGGCGCGACGCTGGCGCTGAAGATCAGGAAACGCAGGTTCAGCACCAGTCCGGTCAGGAAGATCAGCCACAGCGGCGCGCCCGAGGCGATCAGCGGCAGCGCGCCGAGCTGGGCGGTGGCGGCGAACACCAGCAGGCTCATGCCCATCGATTCGAGCTCGGACAGTCCGGTCGAGCGCATGGCCAGCCCGGTCACGATGGCCCAGGGCAGGGTCCCGACCGAGAACGGCAGCACGGTGCGCAGGCCCTCGCGGG
>JBDLVJ010000123.1:0-3234 GCA_039804875.1 Pseudomonadota bacterium
ACCGGGAAGGTGCGGTTTTCATCCTTGCGGTAAATGGTCAACAGCACTTTGGTGGCCGGCTCGCCACGCATGCGCTTGACGGCGTCGTTGAGCGACAGGCCCTTGACGGCGGTGTCGTCAATCTTGGTGATCAGGTCGTTGGTTTTGAGGCCGGCGCGGAAGGCGGGCGAGCCTTCGATCGGCGAGACCACCTTCACGAGGCCGTCTTCCATGCCGATCTCGATGCCGACGCCGACGAAGCGACCCGAGGTACCTTCGCGGAATTCCTTGAAGGACTTCTTGTCAAAGTACTGCGAGTGCGGGTCCAGGCTGGCGACCATGCCCGAAATCGCATCGGTGATGAGCTTCTTTTCGTCGATCGGCTCGACATAGTCGCTCTTGACCATGCCGAACACGGCGGCGAACTGCTGCAGTTCCTCCAGCGGCAGCGGTGCGAGCGAACCGCGCGCGACCGCCTGCAGCTGCACCGTGGTCAAGGCGCCCGCCAGCGCGCCCACGGCAACCCAGCCCGCGATCTTGAGTTTCTGACCCATCAAACCATCCTTCTACCGGCTCCCAATGCGCCGTCTGTTGACTATAAACCCGGCGCGAACCGGGCGGCGCTCAGCGCTTGCAATACCCGCTTGGCGGTCAGGCCTTGCCTTGGCTTGCCACGGCAGCCGCCGCGGCGGCGGCGGCCTCGGCGTCGCCCAGGTAGTAGCGGCGCAGCGGCTTCATCGCGTCGTCGAACTCGTACACCAGCGGGATGCCGTTGGGGATGTTGAGGTTGACGATGTCGGCGTCCGAGATGCCGTCCAGATGCTTGATCAGGGCGCGGATCGAGTTGCCGTGGGCGGCGATCAGCACGCGCTGACCCGATTTCACGCTCGGGGCGATGGTGTCCTCCCAGTAGGGCACGACGCGCGCGACGGTGTCCTTGAGGCATTCGGTCAGCGGGATCTGCTCGGGCGCCAGGTCGGCGTAGCGGCGGTCGCCGCGCTGGCCGCGCGGGTCATCGGCCTCGAGCGCCGGCGGCGGGGTGTCGTAGCTGCGGCGCCAGATCAGCACCTGCTCGTCGCCGTATTCCTTGGCCATGTCGAGCTTGTTGAGGCCTTGCAGGCCGCCGTAGTGGCGCTCGTTGAGGCGGTAGTCCTTGAGCACCGGCAGCCAGGTGCGGTCCATCTCGTCGAGGGTGTACCACAGGGTGTGGATGGCGCGCTTGAGCACCGATGTGTAGCAGAGGTCGAAGTCCCAGCCTTCGGCCTTGAGCAGCTTGCCGGCCGACATCGCCTGCGACACGCCGGTCGGCGTCAGATCGACATCGGTCCAGCCGGTGAAGCGGTTTTCCAGGTTCCAGGTGGATTCGCCGTGGCGGATCAGGACGAGTTTATGCATGGGAATATCCAGAGCAGGGACAAAGCCGGCATTTTAGAATACGGGCCTTCAAGCGAAAGGCTGATTGTGACGTTTTTGATAGCTAACTGGTTTTTGATCCTGGCCGCCCTGGTGTCGGGTGGTTTGCTGCTCTGGCCCCTGCTCACGGGTGGCGGGCTTTCGGGCGGTCTCAAGCCCACCGATGCGGTGCTGCTGATGAATCGCGAGAAGGCGGTGGTGGTCGATGTCTGCGCCAGCGACGAGTTCGCGGCCGGTCATGTGGTCGGCGCGCGCAACATTCCGCTGGCCGACCTGGAGGCCAAGCTCCCCGCCTCGGTCAAGAACAAGGCCCTGCCCGTGATCCTGGTCTGCGCCTCGGGCGCGCGCTCGGGCCGCGCGGTCGCGATCGCGAAAAAGCTCGGCTACGACAAGGCCCAGTCGCTCGAGGGCGGCATGAAGGCCTGGCGCGCCGCCAGCCTGCCGGTCGAGAAAGCCTGAGGTCCCTGCCATGGCCGATGTGAGAATCTACAGCAGCGACTATTGCCCCTACTGCCAGCGCGCCAAGGCCTTGCTGCGCGCGCGCGGCGTGACCGACTGGGAGGAGATCTGCGTCGATGGCAAGCCCGCCGAGCGTGCCGCGATGGCGCAGCTGGTCGGGCGCACCAGCGTGCCGCAAATCTTCATCGATGGTCAGCATGTCGGTGGCTGCGACGACCTGCACGCGCTCGACGCGCGCGGCGGCCTGCAGCCCCTGCTCGCGGCCTGAGCACCTGGCGCAAGGCTGGCCCCTGCTGGGCCGCTGGCGCGCCCTTGAGCGCCAGGCCTTGCTGACATAATGGCAGCCGATCGGCCCGCTGCGGCACCGCGCCGGCAGCGGGCTTTTTTTGACCCGAAAACGAAAGCAGACATGTCCGAGCAACAGGTTCCCGTGTTCCAGATCCAGCGCGTCTACATGAAGGAGGCTTCGCTGGAGCAGCCCAATTCGCCCGCCATCCTGCTGGTGCAGGAGCAGCCCTCGGTCGACATCCAGCTCGGCGTCGGCGCCGAGCAGGTGGCCGATGGCATCTACGAGGTCAGCGTGACCGCGACCGTGCAGACCAAGATCCAGGACAAGACCGTGTTCCTGGCCGAGGTCAAGCAGGCCGGCATCTTCGAGATCCGCAACCTGCCTGACGAGCAGATGGGTCCGATCATGGGCATCGCCTGCCCGCAGATCGTCTACCCCTACCTGCGCGGCAACGTGGCCGACACCATCCAGCGCGCGGGCTTTCCGCCCGTGCATCTGGCCGAGATCAACTTCCAGGCCATGTACGAGCAGCAGCAGCAGGCCCAGGCGCAGCAGCAAGCCGTTGCCGCCGCTTGAGTCCGGTCACCAGGACAGCCTAGCGCCGGAGCAGTTGGCATGAAGATCACCGTGCTGGGCGCAGGCGCCTGGGGGACGGCGCTCGCGATGGCGGCGGCCGACAACGGGTCGGAGCACGCGGTACGCCTGTGGGCGCGCGATCCCGGTCAGGTCGCCCGGATGCAGACGCAGCGTGAAAACGCCCGCTACCTGCCGGGCTTGCCGTTTCCGGCGCGGCTGCAGGTGCTCGACGGCCCGGCCGAGGATTTGCCGCGGCAGGTGACCGATCAGGATCTGGTGGTCGTGGCCACGCCGATGGCGGCGCTGCGCGGCCTGCTGTGCCTGTTGCGCGACTGTGCCGCGCCCGTGGTCTGGCTCTGCAAGGGCTTCGAGCGCGGGGGCGTCGGCCTGCTGGGCCACGAGATCCGTGCCGAGGTCGCGCCTGGCTTGCAGGTCGGCGCGCTCAGCGGTCCGAGCTTTGCCCAGGAGGTGGCGCGCGGGCGTCCGACCGCGCTGGTCGCGGCCAGCGACAGCGCCGA